>QHCF01000044.1:0-235 GCA_003244275.1 Acidimicrobiales bacterium | reverse complement strand
CCGGTCACGGCGGGCCGGCGCCGCGGGCACTTGTGACTCCAGGCGAGCGGCCACCCAAGCCCCTACCGGATCGTCGCCCCCAGCAAGGAACCACGCCAGGTGGGCGTGAAGGCATTTCACCCCGCGCCTGGTCCCCCCGACCCCGCCGCTGGGGCGAGGCCCCTGATGTCCGGGCGGGATGGCGGTGTCTCTGGCGGCGGCGTAACGGCGGTGGGCGTCGGCCAGATCGCCAGGG
>QHCF01000153.1 GCA_003244275.1 Acidimicrobiales bacterium | reverse complement strand
GCTCGGCCTCCAACGCCTCCAGGCTCCCCAACGGGACGGCGGTATCGGCCAGAAGCGGTCCGAAACCCTGACGGAACTCGTCCGAGCCATTGACCGACAGCGACCCGATGGTCAATCCGTGATAGGCGTGATCGCAGTAGACGATGCGGGACCGCCCGGTGGCCCGCCGAGCAAACTTGAGGGCGGCCTCCACCGCCTCAGTGCCGCTGTTGCAAAAATAGACCCGCTCCAGCCCGGGCGCCTTGGCCAGCAAGCGCTCAGCCAGCAGACCGGGCAGCAGCGGGGCGTCCATCTGCACCATGTCGGCCAGCTGGCGGTCCAGTATCTCGTGCAGGGTGTTGCGAACGACCGGATGGTTGCGCCCGACGCCGAACACCCCGAAGCCGGCCAGGAAGTCTAGGTAGCGACGCCCGTCTACGTCATAGAGGTACGAGCCGTCGCCCTTCTCATAGACCTTGTCAAAGCCAATGGCTCGCAAGACCCGCGGCGTCTGGGGATTGAGGTAGCGCGCGTGCAGGGCATGGCCCTCGAGGCGCCGCCCCATCAGGGCCTCGCTCAGATCGAAGCCCATGCCGGGAGGCTATCCGGAGATACCCTTCGGTGGGGCTGGCCTGGCCACTGGTCTCAACTCAGTAGGCCGACCTGCTGGGCCAGCTCCCGCAATCCCGGCCCGGGCCGAGCACCCAGATGGCCGATCACCTCGGCGGCCACCAAGCTCCCCAGCCGGGCGCAGCCCTCCAGGTCGGCGCCCCGGATCAGGGCGAGGAGAAAGCCAGCGGCGTAGAGATCCCCGGCGCCGGTGGTGTCCACCACCGCCTCGACCGGCCAGGCCGGCACCCTCACCCGCTCCCGCCCAGAAGCCACCACTGATCCCTGGGCCCCCCGGGTCACTGCCCAGAGGGCCGGTCCCCCCGACAGCTCGGTGAGTGCCGCCTCGAGATCATCCTCACCGGTGAGCAGGGCAACTTCGTCCTGGTTGGCAAAGACCACATCCACCTCGGAGGCCACCAGGGCCAGGAAGTCGTCTCGATGGCGCTGCACGCAGAAGCTGTCGGACAGGCTGAGCGCCACCTGTGCCCCCGTCCGGCGCGCCGCGGCCATGGCCCCTCGAAGGGCTTCCTTGGCGGCCGGCAGGTCCCACAGGTAGCCCTCGACGTAGAGGACCCTGGCCTGACCCACCAGGCCGGCATCCACGTCACGCGATCCCAGCTGGGAGGCGACCCCCAGGTAGGTGCTCATGGTGCGCTCGGCATCGGGGGTGACCAGTACCAGGCAGCGGCCTGTGCCGCCTCCGTCAAGTGCGGCGCGACCGCCCCGCTCTGGTATGCCGGCAAAGCGGACTCCGGCAGATCGAATGTCCCGGCTGAAGACCTGGCCCAGATCGTCGTCCGCCACCCTGGCCAGGTAGGCAGCCGACCCGCCCAGGCAGGACACGCCCACCACCGTGTTGGCCGCCGAGCCTCCCGACGCCTGGGTGGCCGGCCCCATAGCCGCCAGTAGCCGGTCCGATTCCTCCTGGTCCACCAAGGCCATGGACCCCTTGGCCAGTCCCAGGGCTGCCACCTGCTCGTCCGATGCACGGGCGAGCACGTCGACGATAGCGCTGCCGATCGCCACCACATCTATCCGGTCAGGGCCCATCTGCGCTGTGTCGTTCGTCCCTGAGGCGCTCAGATCGGTCATTGCCGCACCGTAGCGCCTAGCCTCGGTTACCCATGACCCAATCCACCACCCACGCCGATGCCGCCTACCGCCTGCCTCGCACGGCCACGCCGCAGCACTACCAGCTGACTATCACCCCCGACCTCCAAGCTGCCACATTCGCCGGAGACGAGGTGGTCACCCTCCAGGTGCACCAGCCGGTCACCGAGATAGTGCTCAATGCGGCCGAGCTGGAGATCGGTAAGGCCAGCCTTACCGCGCCCGATGGTGCCCATCACCAGCTGACGATCACCATGAACGAAAAGGACGAGCAGGTCGTGCTGGGTCTTCCAGGCGAGATCCCCGCTGGCTCGGCCACCTTGGCGCTCAGCTTCTCAGGAGTGCTCAACGACAAGTTGCGGGGCTTCTACCGATCCACCTTCACCGATGAGGCAGGCAATCAACGGGTCATCGCCACCACTCAGTTCGAGTCCACCGACGCCCGCCGGGCCTTTCCCTGCTGGGATGAGCCCGACCGCAAGGCGGTCTTCTCGGTCACCCTGGTGGTCGAGGAGGGGCTGGTAGCCATCTCCAACGCCGCGGTGGTCGAAGAGACGCCGACCGGCGAAGGCAAACGAAGGGTGCGCTTCGCTGACACCATGATCATGTCGACCTACCTGGTGGCCATGGTGGTGGGGCCCCTGGAGGTCACCGAGCCAACCGAGGTGAATGGTGTTCCCCTGCGAGTGGTGCATGTACCAGGCAAGGGTCACCTGTGCGACTTCGCCCTGGAGGTGGGGGCGCACGCACTGAGGTTCTTCTCTGCCTGGTTCGACATCCCGTACCCGGCCGACAAGCTGGACCTCATCGCCCTGCCTGATTTCGCGGCTGGGGCCATGGAGAACCTCGGAGCGGTGACCTTCAGGGAGCAGGTGCTGCTGATCGACCCGGCTGCCGCCTCCCGGGCCGAGCTGGAGCGGGTGGCCGACGTGGTCTCCCACGAGATCGCCCACATGTGGTTCGGGGACCTGGTCACCATGAAATGGTGGAACGGCCTGTGGCTCAACGAGGCCTTCGCCACCTTCATGGAGATGCTCTGCGTGGACGCCTTCCGCCCGGAATGGGAGCGCTGGGTCAGCTTCGGGTTGTCGCGAGGCGCCGCCATGGACACCGACGGAATGGCCTCCACCCGGCCCATCGAGTTTCCCGTGGGGCGTCCGTCGGAGGCCGAGGGGATGTTCGACATCCTCACCTACGAGAAGGGGGCAGCAGTCCTGCGCATGCTGGAGCGCTACCTGGGTGCCGAGCCCTTCCGGCGGGGCATCGGCCATTACCTCGATGCCCACCGTCACGGCAACGCCGAGACCACCGACCTCTGGGATGCCATCGAGGCGGTCACCGGGGAGCCGGTCCGAGCCACCATGGACAGCTGGATCTTCCAGGGTGGGTATCCCCTCGTTCGAGTCAGCGCCAGCGGGGACCGGAGGGCGCTGGCATTGGACCAGCTGCCGTTTCGCTACCGTGCCGAGGGCAACGAGCGAGGAGCCATCGGGTCGGACTGGCAGATCCCGGTCATGCTGCGGGCAGGCGTGAGGGCAGTCGACGAAACCAGCCGGGGCGGGGGAGATCCGGCCGAGCGGGTCGAGCAGGTCGAGCAGGTCGAGCAGGTCGAGCAGGTCGAGCATCATCGGGTGCTCCTCGGGCCGGATGGGGGCAGAGTGGACCTGGGCGGCCGGGTCAACTGGGTGGTGGTCAACGAAGGCGGTTGGGGCTTCTACCGGGTCCACCAGTACGGGGGCCTGGCTCAGGCGCTGACCGCCCAGCTGGACAACCTGGACCCTCTGGAGCGCTTCAACCTGGTGAGCGACACCTGGGCCGAGGTATTGGCGGGCGTACAGCCATTGGGGGCGTTCCTGGCCCTGATCGGGCGGCTGGAGAACGAAGCCGACCCCAGCGTCTGGAGCGTGGTGGTAAGTGCCCTGGCACTCCTCGACCGCATCGGTGGGGAGCAGAGTCGGGCCGCCCTGCAGTCCTTCGCTCGGACCCGGCTCGGGCCTGCCTTTGAGCGGGTGGGCTGGACGGCCAAGAGCGGAGACGGAGAAAGGACCGGCACCCTTCGGGCTACCTTGCTGGACGCCCTGGGCAACCTGGGTGCCGACCCCAAGGTGATCGAGCGGGCCACGGGGATCCATGCCGGCGCCATGGCCGGCCAGGACACCATCGAGCCTGACCTGGCCGGAGCAGTGGTGGCGGTGGTGGCCGTCAACGGCGGGGCATCCGAGTACGAGGCATTCCTGGAGCGCTACCACCACCCGGCCAACCCTCAGGAGGAGACCCGGTACCTGTACGGCCTGCCCCGGTTCCGCCAGCCGGACCTGGTGGACCGCACCCTGGAGTTTGCCCGCACCGAGGCCCGGACGCAGAACGCTCCATTCATGGTCAATCTGTTGCTGGTCAACCGGGAAGGGGGTCGCGCTGCCTGGGAGTTCGTCAAGGCCCACTGGGACGAGCTGCTGGCCCGCTTCCCCCGCAACACCATCCCCCGCATGCTCAGCGGCATCTCCGGGCTGTGTGAGCCCTCCCTGGCAGCCGACGTACGGACCTTCCTGGGCGCCCACCCGGTTCCGTCAGGTGGTCGAACGGTGGAGCAGAGCCTCGAGCGCCTGGCCGTGAACCTGGCTTTCGCCCAGCGTGAGGGGCCGAACCTGACCGCCATGCTGGAAGCCACCGGATAGCCCGACCGCCGAGCGGCCGCCTGGGCCGGCCGCCCGGTCGCGGCCAATCTGTGACCGCCAGGTGAGCCCTATGCGCGTCAGCGGTCACAGTTGGAGGGGTGGCCCGGCAGCGATGCTAAGTCGGCAACTTGAGGCTCTGCGGCTGGCCGCCCGGGATGGTGACCAGCTGTCCGCCCTACCAGGCCTGCCAGGCTGGGCTGAGGGACCGGATCAGCCCCGAGATCTGCCTTACGAGATGCGGACCGTCAGAACCGGTCACCCCCGCAAGCCCGGCGTAGGACGGCCGCCTACATGAAGTTGCGGGTATGCAGGGCCGACAGCTCGGCTGCCTCACTGGCCGAGAAGCCCAGCCGGACCAGGCGGCGCTGCCGGCCTTCGTCCATCTCCTGCTGGAGGGCCTGAACGGCAGCGAAGCCGGCTGCTACGGCGGTCGGGGCCCACGAGCCGGCCGCCAGCACGACCAGGGCGTCCGACACGGCCCGGTCCAGACCGGCGGTCGAGGCCAGCACGTCGTGGCGCCTCTCCACCGCGGTCGCCAGGTGAGATCGCAGAGCGGGCTCGGCCGCCAGCTGCTCCTGCAGGTGGGCCAGCCCGAAGGCCACATGGCGAGACTCGTCTACCAGGGCCAGATGACACACCCGGCGGGTCACCGGATCCGGCCCATGGCGCTCCAGGAAGGAGAGCAGGTGCAAGAAGGTCCCCTCCCCCAGCACCGACAGCAAGAAGGACGCCACCGCGAACTCAGGCTCCTCCAGCAGGGTCTGCAGCGACGCCCTCCCACCCGCACCCGACCGGCCGAGGGCATCGCGCCGGAGCAACGCCCGCCGGGTGAAGACCTCGATGTGGCGAGCCTCGTCGGCCACCTGGATGGCCAGGAATTGCAGCGCCTCACGGTAATGGGGGTGAATCCGCCCGAGGAAGCGGGCCGGTACCAGCAGGGCGGCCTGCTCGTTCTCGACCAGGTAGGTCATGACCTGGACCACCGCGTCCTCCACGTCGTCGGGATGGTCGATCGGCGCCTGCCAGTCGATGGCGGTAGCCGGATCCCACTGGCCGGCGGCCGCCTGGGCGTAAAGCCGGGGAGCGAGATCGCTCCAGATGGCGGACTTGTCGCTCAGGTCAGCGATGGCCAGGTCTGGACCGCCGTCCTCCACCACCGCCCCGCGGGCGGCCAACCCCCATGACGGGGAGGCCCGGTCCTCCACCATCCCGGTTCGAGGATCTCCCGCCCGCTGGGCGGCTCGCCAGCGGTCAGCGGCCGCCGACCCTCTTACGACCCTGATGGCACGGTCGACGCCGTCACCCTCGGTGGCGCCGCCACCCCCGACACCGTCGAGCCGGTGGCCCCGGTGGCGGACCCACGCCCGGAGGTGCAAACCGAGATTGGGATCCGTGCCTCGCACCACCAGGCACTCACCCGCAGCCACGCCCCCGAGGGCCCGGTCCACCAGCAGGTGCCCCCCGGCGTCGAGCCCCAAATCACCCAGGTCGACCCAGGGAACTACGCCCACGCCTGGGCGCCCCGCCACCACCTCAGGGCGCATAGCCCGCCGCGGTGATCGAGCCCCCCCGGCCGTAGAAGCCGGTGGCATCGACCGCCCTCTCCAAGGGGCCATAGCCGTCCAGGCGACCGTCGACCCACTTGGTCAGGCCCTCCAGGTCGAGCAGAGGACGCACCGCGGCGTCCCCGTAGTCCATGGCCAGCAGGAGTGCCTCGAACTGTGAGACGAGCGAAGGGTCCGCACCGTCGGTAACGGTCATGTTGCAATGGTCAAAAAGGGGCGTCGTGGCAATTACCCGTGTCCCCCCCGGCACCAGCAGGCCCTCCTGGGCAAACACCAGGTGGTTGGCATCGAGCAGGCAGGCGGCGTCCACCTCCCCGGCCACCAGCGCCCGCACCGCATCACGCTCCCCGCCCACGTGGTCACCGTGCAGGCCCACGCCGACGTCAAAGCGGCGAACCTTGAAGTCCTGGCCCGGTACCAGTCCCTGCTGGCGCAGAGCGTCCAACGGCAGCAGAGTGCCCTGGGGGGAATCGACGGCGCCGGTGGCCACGGTGGCACCGGCCAGGTCGGCGACGCTCTGGAATGGCGCGCGCGAGTCAACGACCACCACTGACACCAGGTCCTGGTCGGTGTCCCGCATGACCAGGGCCCGCACTGCCCCTCCTCTCGCCCTGGCCAGCCGCTGGGCTCGTACCCAGGCCAGCGGAGAGTTCCAGGCGGCGTCGATACGCCCGGCCACCAGATCCTCGACCTGGCGCTCGTAGTTCGAGTACAGCACGAAGTCGAAGCCCAGGCCCTTGTCCCGCAGCCAGCGCCTGAATCCATTCCAGATGGTCACCACCTTGGGGTCGTAGGCCACCGCCCCCATGACCAGCTCGGCAGGCGCCGTCATGGGCCGAGGAGCGGGAGGCCGCCCACCACTCGCCCGACGAAGTCCAACAGGGCGTCGGTGGTCGGAGCCATGACTCGCGCCGCCCGGGAGTCACGGAAGCGGCGCTCGATCCCGAGCTCCTTGCGAAACGCCGACCCGCCGCACACCTTCATGGCCAGGTCGGTCACCTGCAGGGCCGCCTCGGCCGCCACCGCCTTGACCTCCAGGACGCGAAGCATGGCGTCCTCCCGGGAGCTGGCGACCGCCGCGATGGTGTCCCCCACCAGCGTCCTGGCCGTGTCGGTGGCCAGGCGCATGCGGGCCAGGTCGGCGCGGGCCATCGGCTGCTGGATGAGCGTCTGATCGAGATGCTCCAGCCGGGTGGCGCCGAGGTGGCGCGCCGCCTCGGCCGTGACCGCCTCCATGATCCCTGAGCTGAACGCCCCGGAGAGAACCAGGAACCACGGGAGCACCACCATGAGGGCCAGGTCGAGGCCGCCTCCGTCAGCACCGAGCATGGCGGTGGCCGCCACCTTGGCGCCCTCTGCGGTCACCGGGACGGAGTCGTTTCCCCGTAGGCCCATGCCGTCGAAGCCGCCCGAGCGGTGCAGGCCGGGCGTATCGGCCGGCACCAGCCACAGCGTCATCGGGCCCTCAGCTGCCAGTGGCAGGCTGGACCAGACGTAGCTCTGGGCGTGGTTGGCGGCCGTCACCCAGCTCTTCTTGGCGTCGAGACGCACCTCGGCCCCGTCGCCGGACGGTGTGGCACTCGACTGGCTGGCCCAGAAGTGGCTCCTGGAGCCCGCTTCGGAGAAGGCCAGCGTTGACAGGTGCCCCCCCGAGGCGATCGCCCGGCGCACCTCCCGCCGTCCGTGGGCCATTATGGCGGCGGTGGCTGTGTAGTGCATCATCACGATCATGGCCGTCGACCCACAGCTGGCCGCCAGCCGCTCGACGACGTGAGCGGCCGCCGCCAGATCGCCACCGCCGCCGCCATGGGCGGCTGACGATGTGAGCCCGAGGAGGCCCGCATCGCCCAGCGCCTCGATGCCCGCTAACGGGAAGGAACCCTCAGCATCCACCCGCTCGGCGTCGGGGGCGACTACATCATTGATGACGCGCTCCAGCGCGTCCTTCCAGTCCGGCATGCTCTCTCCTTTGATGGCTGGTGGAGACTGCGGCCCTCAGCCACCCGGAGGTAGGACGAAGGAGCCACAGCCATGGTCGCCCGACCGGGCGACGATGTCGCCTGCTCAGCGACAGCGCAGCATGTGCTCCTCCTTCAACCGGCCGGCACCCAGCCGACCTGCAGATCAAAACCTAGTTGAAGTGTGCCCTCGCCGTGGACAATACGGTCTCGCCGTCTGCTCATCGATCCTCTTCGAAAAGGAAGCGTCACCGTGGCACGCTGAGCCCCCACTTGCACCCCGCGGTCGCCCGCCGCTGGGTCCAACCCAAGCGGTTGGCCGTTCCTATGCCGGCCCGTTGCCCGACACCTCCGGAGAGGCGTCCCCGGGGAGGGGGCCGGCGCCGGAGTTGGCGGTAGTGACCACCTGGCCTTGGGCGGTGCTGCCCATGGCCTCCAGGCCACCGGTGTTGTTGCGAAGGACCAGGGAGCCGGCGATGGCGTTGGGGCCACAACTGTCGTCACCGTCGCCGCCGATGAGTACGAAGCCCTTTGCCCCGGTGGAGGAGAGGGAGCCGCCGAGGGGGCTGGCACACACCCGCAGGGCCGAGGCACCCTGGGCGCTGATGGAGCCGGAAACGGTGGAGCCCTCCACCTCCAACGCCGCTCCCGGCTGGACCAGGACCGAGCCGGTCACCTTGGCCCCCACCAGGCAGGTGGAGCCTGAGGAGACGACCACGGACCCGGGATGGTTGCCGGTGATGGTCTGGGTGCAGCCCACCGTAAGGGTCGAGCCCTGGGCCGAGGAGGCCGAGGGAGCGAAGTTGGGTGCCCCGCTGTAGGTGGCCACCACGGTATGGGGGCCGGCGCCCAGCTCAGTGGTGAGGCTGGCTTGTCCCTTGGCATTGAGGGGAATGGCGCCCAAGGTGGTGGTGGCGTCGGTGAAGGTCACCGTGCCGGTGGGAGTCCCCGCCCCCGGGGTGGCGCTGACCGTGGCGGTAAGGGTCACCGGCTGGCCGAAGTTCGAGGAGCTGGGGCTCTGGGTGAGCACCGTAGTGGTGGACGCCTGGGCGATGCTCAGGGCCTGCTGGGCCTGGCCGGCGGCGGTGAAGTTGGCGTTGCTGGCCTTCTTGGCCATCGTCCTGCCCTGGCCGTGGGTGACTGTGCGCATCCTGATCGGGGTGATCCTGGTGGTCGGAGTGAGCACTGTGGTCGGTCGGCTGAGCCCGGACCGAGATCTGGACAGGACGGCCACCCAGGCGGTGGTCCCGCCGGTTCCAACTGGGGCCACTGACCTGGACGGCCCCACCACGCTGGCCGGTGCGGGCCGGCGGTTCCTGGTGGCCCTGGGGCGCCTGTGCGTCACCCTGTTGCCGGAATACCTGGTGGTGGTGCTGTTGCTGGGCGGCCTACGGGGCTGGCTGTTCCCAGTCGGCCACAGCCTGGCCGGCCTGGGGGTGCTGGCCGTCCTGGCGTTCGCGGTGGTGGGGACCCTGTTCGTGATCCCCACGGCCGGCGAGATCCCCATCATCCAGAGCCTGCCGGGTGCCGGGGTGGGACTCGGGCCGGCTGGCGCCCTGCTGGTAACTCTGCCCGCTCTCAGCCTGCCCTCCATGGTCATGGTGGGCCGCTCCTTCCCGATCCGGGTGAGTCCTGGCCATGGCCGGCGGAGTGGCCGTCCTGGGGCTGTGCGCAGCCGGCCTGCTGGTCCTCCTCAGCTGACCGTCGGGGATTGCCACTCACCCCGGTCGATCAGGTCTCTTGCCGCTCCCAACGAGAGGGACTCAATCTCGGCAGTGCGCCGTCATGGTCGAGCGCATCTGCGACAGTATCCAGGACGCGGTCACTGGATCCGGAGGATGAATACCCTCGTCACTGGCTTGGCAGTCGCTCAAGGTGAGCCGGTCGGCCCCGGCGCCGCGTCCTCCTCCAGATCCTCGAT
Source organism: Acidimicrobiales bacterium (assembly GCA_003244275.1). GTDB lineage: Bacteria > Actinomycetota > Acidimicrobiia > Acidimicrobiales > QHCF01 > QHCF01. Next base: position 12,688 of record QHCF01000153.1, on the reverse strand, counting down.
CCGGCGGCGGACCCGCTCCAGGCGCTCGCTGGCCAGGCGGTGGATGAGACCGGCCTGCTCGTAGAGCTCGGCGGCCTCCTCGATGCCCACGTCGCCGGCGGCCATGCGCCGGGCCAGGTCCTCCAGTGAATCGACCAGCTGCTCATAGGTGAGGGACTCCATGGCGGCCCCAGTAGGGAGGCCAGTCCCCGGTCCGACCAGGTCGCTCATCTGGCGGCCTGGGTCACAGTCGCCCGCAGATTGCCTCGAGCCACCGCCACCTGCAGGTCGTCGCCCTCGGCGACCTGAGCCGGGTCTCGAACCACGGTCCCGTCGGCGGTACGAACCACCGCGTAGCCCCGGGCCAGCACCCTGGCCGGGCCCAGCGCCTCGGTCTCTCGCCGGCGGGAGGCCAGGTCGTCGCCAGCACCGCCCACCCGGCGCAGCAGTGGGCCCTTCCAGTCCAGGGCAGCCAGGCGCCGATCGGCGTCGGCCAGCCGCCAGCGCAGCACCGTCGGGGCCAGACCAACCTTCACCTTCTCCAGTCTGGCCGCCCCGACGGCCAGACTGGCCCGGGCCGCCCCGGCCGGGTCAATCCGACCGAGGCGAGTGACCGCCCCGCCCAGCAGCTCTCGAGCTCCGGCGCCCACCGCCGCCAGGCTCCGGTCGAGCTGGCTGAGCAGCTCAAGCTGATCGGGCACCACTGCTGCGGCCGCCAATGACGGCGTGCCGCAGCGCAGGTCAGCCACCTCGTCGCAGAGTGGCCGGTCCCCCTCGTGGCCGATGGCCGACACCACCGGAGTGGTGGACGCAGCAATGGCCCGGCACAGCTCCTCGTCGCTGAAGGTCATCAGGGAAGCCGGATCTCCGCCGCCACGGGCCAGGATCACCACCTCCACCTCGGGGCGGGCGTCCAGGCCAGCCAGGGCACCTATGACCGCCTCGGCTGCTCCCGGCCCGGACACGTGGACCTCGACGAAGTCGACCGGGTACCCCGGGAAACGAACCGCCACTACTGACTCGATGTCCGCCCTGACCGCGGCGTCGGCCCCGCAGACCACGCCCACCACTGCCGGCAGACGCGGAATGGGCCGGGCCCGCCGACCCACCAGGCCATCGGCCACCAGGCGCCGGCGCACGTCGGCCTGGGCGGCGGCAATCGCCCCCGCGCCCACCGGGACCACTTCGGCGGCCACCAGGAGCAACTCGCCCCGGTCGTTCATCCACGACAGGGAGCCGGTGACGCACACCCGCTCGCCGTGCACGGTGCGGCAACGACGAGCTCGCCCCGGCGGACAGGTAACGGTGACCTGGGACGCCCGGTCCCGCAGGGTCAGGTAGACCCGGCCAGTCCCGGTGGTCCGGGGGCGGGCCACCTCTCCTTCCACCGCCACCACGCCGATGGATGCCGCCCGGTGGGCGATCTCAGCGCTGAGGCGCACCAGGCTGACCCGGCGCACGGTGTCCAGCGGCTCGAACGGGAGCATCTCCATGAGTTGGCCATGCTAGGACGCGCCTGTCGCAACTGGATCTGGGACCCCCGTCGTGTCCGGGGCCACCGGCTCGGGAAGGATGAACCCCATGTACCGGTACGTCACTCGCCGCGTCCTGCCGAGTCTGATCGGCTTGGCCCTGCTGTTGGCCGGGTGCGGCAGTGGCCATTCCGGCATGGCCTCCACGCCCGGAGGGGCGCCAAGGATGTCCACGAGCGGGGCACTGCCTGGCGCGCCCACCGGAAGTGGGGGTGGGGCGGGTGCGGGTACCACGCCTATTTTGCAAAGTCCTGGTGACAACTGGCCGACCTATCATCACGACCTGGCCCGCAGCGGCACCGATCCATTAGCCCCCCCAGCCGGCTCGCTGGTCAGCCGATGGACCGCACACCTCGATGGGGCCGCGGTGTACGCCGAGCCCCTGGTGGGCAACGGGCTGGTGGTGGTGGCCACCGAGGGGAACGACGTCTTCGCCGTGCAGGGGGGCACCGGGCGGGTCCGTTGGCGAACATCGCTCGGCCAGCCGGTGAGCGGCGGCGCCCTGCCCTGTGGTGACATCGATCCGTCCGGCGTCACCGGTACCCCGGTCATCGACCAGGCCACAGGAAGCATCTGGGTGGTCGCCTTTGTGAAGCCCGGACACCACGTGCTCTATCAGGTGGACCTGGCCAGCGGGGCCATCCGCTCGCAGCGGAGGGTCGACCCGGCGGGGTCGACCCCACTGGTGGAGCAGCAGCGGGGGGCGCTGGCCCTGTCCCAGGGCCGCGTCTATATCCCCTTCGGCGGCCTGTACGGCGACTGCGGCAATTACCACGGGTACGTGGTCGGAGCGGCGGCTGACGGTACCGGTCCGCTCGGCGTCTATCAGGTGCCGAGCCAGCGGGAGGGGGCCATCTGGGCGCCCTCCGGGCCAGCCGTCGACCCAGTCGGGAATCTGTACGTGGCTACCGGCAACGGCAGCTCGTCCAGCTCCTATGACGGTGGTGACTCCGTCATTCGCCTGTCACCGGCGCTGATGCCGACCGACTATTTCACCCCGTCCGACATCGCCCAGCTCAACGCCAACGACGCTGACCTCGGGTCCACTGGTCCGTTGCTGGTGGGAGACGGCCAGGTGTTCCAGATCGGCAAATCCGGCATCGGGTACCTGCTGGATGCGGCCCATCTGGGCGGGATCGGGCACCCCCTGTATTCGACGCCCGTGTGCCAGGGAGGCGCCTACGGGGCCGACGCCACCTCGGGATCGCTGGTCGTGGTGCCGTGCACCACCGGCCTGGTCGCCCTGCGCCTCGGCCCAGGGTCGGCCTCGGTGGCCGCGGAGCCGACCTTCACTGTGGCCTGGCGGGGGTCCGGGCACCCGGGGGCACCGGTGGTGGCCGGCGGGGTGGTTTGGGCGTTGGACACCTACCACGGCTACCTGTACGGCTCGGACCTGGCCACCGGTGCCACCCACGGACGTGTACATGTGGGCCAGGTCGCCCATTTCGCCACACCCGCCGTCAGCGGGTCGTCCATCTACGTGGCCGGTTCGGGCGGGTTGCTGGCCTTTTCGGGCGCATGACGCATTTGGCTGGGCGGGTGTGAACCTGGCCGTGGCGGCCACCGTCGCCGCCCTGGTGTTCCCGGCTGAGCTGCCGGACAAGACGTTCATCGCCTCGCTGATGCTGAGCACCAGGTTCCGGCCCGTGTTCGTGTGGCTGGGGGTGGCGGGCGCTTTCGTAGTCCACGCCGCCATCGCCGTGGGGGCCGGCAGCCTGCTCCGGCTCCTGCCTCACGAGGTGGTGGCCATCGTGGTGGCTGTCCTGTTCGCCGGCGGCGCCATCTACCTGCTCTTCGTACCCGAGTCGGCCGAGGAGGAGAAGGGGGAGGAGGTAGCTGAGGCGCCCCCTGGGGCGGCCGAGCCGGGGGAGGCGGCCGAGCCGGGCGGCCCAGCGCTGGCTCCTGGGGCGGCCGAGCCGGGGGAGGCGTCTGTGCGGCGGGCATTGCTCACCTCGTTCGGCGTGGTCTTCGTGGCCGAGTGGGGCGACCTGACTCAGATCCTCACGGCCAACCTGGCCGCCCGCTACCACGATCCTCTGGCGGTGTTCACCGGCGCCACCGTGGCCCTGTGGGCGGTAGCCGCCATCGCGGTGGTCGCCGGCCGAGCCCTTCCCCGCCTGATCCCTCTTGCACTCGTGCGCCGCCTGGCCGGCATCGCCCTCCTGGGGTTCGCGGTCGCCAGCGCAGTGAGTGCAGCGTGAGGTACCGACGCCCGGCAACCGGGTTTGCCTTGCCTCAATCTCGTGGTTCGGAATAAGGAACTGGCTCAAAGCCGAGGTCAAGCTGTCTCGTGACCGCCGACAGGCGCCTGTCGCTGGTCCACAGCCTGGCGTCCGGCGTGAGCCTTGTGGCGGCGAGAAGCTGGGCATCGACGTAGCCGATCCCAATGCCATGCAATGCCTCCCGGTCGATCAGGCTCAAGACCTCACCTTCCCCAGCCACCGCCGCTTGCGGGAGCCCGTACAGCAGGCCGATGACCTCCTGGCGACGGCTGAGATTGCCCAAGGCGAGCTCTCCGATAACCCAGGGGTGGGCCAGGACTGCGATGTCGTTCAGCAGACCAGCCAGCACGGCATTGCCGGAGCGCAGATGATCAATCCAGATCGAAGTGTCGGCCTCACCCCGGCTGAGACCGACGCCGGGGAATGTCGGCAAGCGAGGGCTCGGCTCCGGCCAGACGTGCAAGCCGTCGAGCGCTCTCACGTTCGATCAGGGCGCGGAGCGCTTCTCGTACCAGCGCAGTCTTCTCGATGGTGCCGGTGAGTACTGAGCCTGCGTAAGCAGATCGTCGTCCAAGGCGAGAGTCGTACGCATTGCCTGTCACCTCCTGGAGCACTGTTACAAGCATTTTATGATGCCGTGATCGATGCACAGACTCACCGCTGACAATCGAACGTTGCGCCGTCGCCAAGAGCCTCGGAACGGCGCGAGAGTTGCCCAGTGGCTGAGAGACCTGAGACCCGAGCGCCGACCTGGCTGGTCGTGGCCAGGGCGGCCAAGGGGTTCATGCCCGACGACGAGGGCTTGGCGCTGCACCGTGCCGCCTGCCAGGCCGCTGCCAGTTACCGAGGCCCCCTTCTCGAGGTGGGGGCCTACTGCGGCAAGTCCACCGTCTACCTGGGCGCGGCTGCCGCCGAGGGGGCCACGGTGCTGTTCAGCATCGACCACCATCACGGCTCAGAGGAGAACCAGGCTGGTTGGGAGCACCACGACCCGACTTTGGTCGACCCGGCGAGCGGCCGGCTTGACACCTTGCCCACCTGGCGTGCGACGGTGGCTAAGGCGGGGTTGGAGCACGCCGTGGTGGGCGTAGTGGGCGACTCGGCCACGGTGGCTGCTCACTGGGGGACACCGCTGGCCCTGGTCTTCATAGACGGTGGCCACGGGGCCGAACCGGCATGGGCCGACTACCGCGGCTGGGCGCCCCTGGTGATCCCGGGCGGCCTCCTGGCCATTCATGACGTATTTGCGAACCCAGCCGACGGCGGAAGGCCCCCATACGACATCTGGCGGGCCGCCCTAGCCGAGGGCGCCTTTGTCGAGGAGTCGGCGTGCGGCAGCCTAAGGGTGCTTCGCCGGGTGGCCTAGGGGCGCCCATCCGGGGCTGGCCGAGCCGGCCGGGGCCGACTGGCCCAGGCCGGCCCGAAGGCCGCGGCCGCCAAAGAGGCCAGCAGCCGGACCCGTCCCCCGCAGGGCGTCGGTGGCGAGGATGACGGCAGCAGCGCTGTATGTGCTGCGCTCCCCTCCCGGAAAGTGGACCTCTTGCGGATACGCGCAACCGGTCCAGTACGAGCCGTCGTTGTCTCGCAGCTGCTGGGTCCATGCCAGCACCCGATGGGCCTCACCGGGCATCCCTGCGGCCCGTAGAGCCATGGCGCACTCGGCCGTCTCAGCCGCGGTCACCCAGGGCTGGTCCGAGACGCAGCGCACCCCCAGGCCGTCCATCACGAAATCCTCCCATCTCTGGCGCAGCCGCTCCTGTGCCGCCAGCCCGGCGACCACCCCGCTCAGCACCGGGTAGTACCAGTCCATGGCCCAACGGTGTTTGGGCTCGAAGGCCCCTGGACGGCAGTCCACGGCATGGCCCAGGCGCCCAGCCGCCAGCTCCCAGTCGGGCCGCTCCCGACCCAGGCGCTCGGCGGCGGCAATGCCGCAGCGCAGACTCAGATACAACGAGGACGATCCGCTCACCAGCGCGAAGCGCCCCGGTGAGCCGTCCGCCTCCCGCGCCCACAAGACCTCTCCGCCCGGTTGCTGAAGACCCAGGCAGAAGTCCAGGGCCGGCTCGACCGCCGAGGAGAACATGGTCGCCAGGAACCCGAGGTCCCCGGTGACCAGGAAGTGGTGCCAGCTGCCGGTGGCCACATAGGCACTCACGTTGGTGTCCCGCCGAGCCTCCTCTACGCCCGACTCCAGGTAGTAGGTGCACCAGGACCCGTCGGCGTGCTGAGCCGAGCGCAGCCACTCGTAGGCCGCCTCCGCCTCGGATCGGTAACCAGCCACCGTAAGGGCCATGGCCGCCTCGACGTGGTTCCACGGATCGGCGTGGCCGCCGGGGAACCATGGGATCATCCCGTTGGCCAGTTGCACACCGGCGATGGTGCCGGCGGTGGACTCCATCTCGGCGTCGGTCATGGCGGCGTCCGCTCGGGCGGCCAGAGCGGCGTCGGCGCCGGCGACCAGAACGCTGTCGGCCGGGGCAGGGGCGACGACCGGCGGCGACCTCATCCCGGCTTGACCAGGTACACCACCAGGCTCTTGCCGAGCACCGGGTTGAGCAGGCGCTCGGTGACCCGAGTGAGTGGCGGGGCGGCGGTGATGTCCCACACCAGGAGGCGATGGTAGGCCCGCACGAGGAAGTGATCCTCCCGGTCGACGCCCACCACGCAGCGCAGCCACCAGTACGGGGAGTGTAGGGCGTGGGCGTGGTGACTGGCTCGGGGAAGCAGTCCAGCCCGGCGGAGACGGCCCAACAAGGTGGATCGCCGGTAGATCCGGATATGGCCACCCTTCACCTGGTGGTAGGCGTCCGAGAGGGCCCAGTTGACCAGCTCGGGCCCGAAGCGGGGCACCGTCACGGCCAGCGATCCACCTGGGCGAAGCACCCGGCTCAGCTCGGCCATGGCCACCTGGTCGGCCGGGATATGCTCGAGGACCTCAGCCGCGATCACCTTGTCAAAGGCTCCATCGCGAAAAGGGAGCTTGGTCGCGTCTCCCGCCACGCTGCCCACTTGCACTCCTCCGCCACCGATGTCGGACGCCGACGCCTCGGCCATCGCGGCCGCCGTCGCCCTGACCCCGATCAGCTCGGCCGGGTCGGCATCCAGCGCGACCACCCGGGCCCCCAGACGCAGGCCCTCATAGGCGTGCCGGCCGGCTCCACACCCCAGATCCAACAGACGCTCGTCGGGCTGCAGGCCGAGGCGCGAATAGTCGACCGAGAGCACTCAGTCGACGCCCGCAGCGGTCAGGCCGCCTTCCGCTACCTGCGGTCCCGGGACCCGGCCACCGAGAAGGGCCCGGTACTGCTCCACTGTCGCCTCGGCCGTCGCCCTCCAGGTGAATCGCCGGCAGACTCGTTCCCGCCCGGCTGCCCCCAGGCGTTCCCGCAGGTCGGCGTCGTCGAGGGCCCGACCCAGGGCCATGGCCAGCGCACCTGGGTCCCCGGGGGGGACCAGCAGCCCGGTGACGCCGTCGGTCCCGATCACCTCGGGCAGAGCTCCACCGGTGGTGGCAACTACTGGCACTCCGCAGGCCATGGCCTCGATGGCCGGCAGCGAGAAGCCCTCGTACAGCGAGGGCACCACCGCCACCTCGGCCTGGGCGTACAGCTCCACGATGTCCTGGTCGGCGAGGTCGCTCACGAAGCACACGGCCTGCCCCAGCCCCAGACGCTCGATGGTGGCAGTCACCTGCGTCTCCCGGCGGGGTCGACCCACCACCACCAGCTCGGCGTGGCGCTCGGTGCGCACCTTGGCCAGCGCCTCCAGCAGCGGCACCAGTCCCTTCATGGGTACATCGGCGCTGGCCGTGGTCATGAGCCGACCGGGTATTCGCTCGACCCCCACCAGTGGCCGCCACCGACTGGTGTCCACCCCCACCGGCACCACCGACAGACGGGTGGGATCAACGCCCATGTGGGCCACGATGTCAGTCGCCGATGATGTGGAGACGGTGACGATGGCAGGCAGTTGGCGGACCACCTCGAGCTGCATGGCGAGAAAGCCGTACCAGCGGCGAACGGACAATCGCCGCTGCCATCCGACGGCGTGGGCCATCTCCAGATCCCGGTCGACCGTGATGGGATGGTGCACGGTGGTCAGCAGAGGCCAGCCGTCAGCCATCAGCCCGAGCATGCCGCGGCCCAGGCATTGATTGTCATGCACCAGGTCGAACTGGTCCCTCCGGTCGGCCAGCATCCGGCGAGCTCTCAGGCTGAAGGTCAACGGCTCCGGGAAGCCGGCCGTGCACATGATGGCAAATTCAAGTACGTCAATGGGCGAGCGCAGCTCGGACGGTCGGGGCACCCGGAAGGGGTCAGGCTGGCGGTACAGATCCAGGCTGGGCACGGCCACCAGTCCCACCCCGTGGTCCAGATCGGGATAGGGCTGCCCGGAGAAGACCTCCACATGGTGACCGAGGGCCGTCAGCTCTCGGGTCAGGTGACGGGTGTAGACGCCCTGACCCCCCGAATGAGGATTGCCCCGGTAGACCAGGAAGGCGATCCGCAGGGGTCTCATGGCGGGCAGAGCCTCGCACACTCCGGGGCCGATCAGCCGGCGCCGAAGGCGCCTTGGCTGGTTGCGGCGGCCGTAGAGCTCAGCCGGCCGCGCAGAACTCGTTGCCCTCCGGGTCCCGCATGATCCACCAGTGACCGGCCGGTCCCTTGTTCACCTCGCGAACACAGGTAGCGCACAGGGCTTCCAGCCGAGTCACCAGTTTGTCAACTCCGCCGGGTCCAGCGTGGACGTCAATATGCAGGCGGTTCTTGACGGTCTTGTCCCGGGCACGTCCTGGAAAAGTGGCCGGCGGCCACGGCCGAGGCCGCTCGTCTGATCGAACGGATCTTCGGGGTGCCGGATGGCGGCGTAGCCACGGAAGATCCGGTGACGGCGGTTGTTCGGTGACCGCGTCTGCGCCAAGGTCAGGCCAGTCCGAACAGGCCGAGCACCGTCTGAACGAGGTACACGCTCGACAGCGTGGCCACCGCCAGGACTGACACGAAGGCCACCCGCCGGAAGATGGGGCCATTGACCGCGTCTCCCAACAAGCTGCGGCGGTTGGCCAGCACCAGGATGAAGACGAGGACCACCGGGGTGAGCACACCCTGGAGGACCTGGGTGCCGACCAGGAGGCGAATGAGGTTGTTGGACAACAGAGCCACCGCTGCGCCGATGACCACCTGGGCGGTGAACAGGCCCAGGAAGAGCGGGGCCTCGCTGAAGCGCCGCGACACCGACCGCTCCACGCCAATGGCCTCGGACACCGCGTAGGACGTCGACAGCGGCACTACCGCCCCGGCCAGGGCCGACGCTCCCAACAGGCCCAATCCGAAGAGGATCTCGGCTCCCGCCCCGGCCACCGGCCGCAGCGCCTCGGCTGCCTCCTTGGCCGAGCTGAGGGGGCCCATGCCCCCGATGGTGGCGCCGGCGGCGATGATGATGAATATGGAGATGATGTTGGCGAACAGGGCTCCCCCCACCACGTCCACCCGCTGCAGGCGATATTCCTCGGGCCCGATGCCACGGTCGACAACGCCAGCCGCTGCGTACAGCTGCATGTAGGGAGAGATGGTGGTGCCGATCAGGGCCACCCCCACGAAGATGAAGTCCTTGCTGGCCAGGAAGTGGGGCAGCACGGTGTTGACTGCCACCGCCTTCCAATGGGGATGGGCCAGGATGGCGGCCACCGGATAAGCGAGGAACGCAAGGGTCATGACCAAGAAGACCCGTTCGGCATAGCGATAGGAACCGAACAGCACCAGGGCCCAGATGACCGCCGCGGCCAGCGGGATGGAGATGTACCGGGAGACGCCGAACAGCTCGAAGGCGGCACCAATGCCGGCGAATTCCGAGACCACCAGGCCTACGTTGGACAACAGGAGGCAGGCCACCGCCAGAGCGGCCAGGCGAACGGAGAACTCCTCACGAATCAGCGAAGCCAGGCCCTTACCGGTAAAGGCGCCCAGCCGAGCCGACATTTCCTGGACCACGACGAGGCCCACGGTGACCAGCACCATGAAGAACAAGGTGCGATAGACGTACTGGGAGCCGGCCGACGCGTACACGGCGATACCACCGGCGTCGTTGCCGGCATTGGCGGCGATCAGCCCCGGGCCAGCCACCGCCAGATAGGCGAGGGGACGCCGCCAGCGAGGGCTCTTGGATGATCCCTCGGCGGGCGTCAGGCCACTACCCTTTCCGGGCTCGTCGCCCTCGGGCGGGCGAGCCGGGACCTCGAGGCTCACTGGAGGAGCCTCGGGAAGTGGAGGCGGCCGCGCTCCGGCGTAAGGGCGTCGACGATGTCGTCGGCCAGGATGCGCCCGATCGGCCTGCCGTCCTCCACCACCACCACCGACGAGCGCCGGGACTCGATGAGCTGGGCGGCCACCTCGGCCACGTCGGCCGACGGCCCCACCGTGACCGGCTCGGCGCCGTCTGCCAACTCGCTGAGCGACGTCGCCGGGTCGGCGACCATCAACTGGTACAGGGTCAGGTCGGCCATCAGGCGTCCGGCCTCGTCGACCACCGCCACTGCGTCGATGACGTCGCGGTGGTCGCGCAGCTCGACCAGGCGCTGGCGAACCTCGGCCACCGTGTCGGGGGGGGTGACCATTACCACCGTGGTGGTCATGAAGCCGCCGGCCTCGTCCCTTGGGTAGTCGAGGAGCTCGGCCAGGTGACGGGCCGTCTCGGCGGCCATGTGGGCGAACAGGGCCTCCCTGACCTCGACGCTCAGGTCTCGTAGGGCATCCACCGCCTCGTCGGGCTCCATGGATGCCAACAGGGCAGCCGCCCGGTCCGGCTCCGCCTCCCGCAGGAGTGCCTCCAGCTCGTCAGGATCCATCTCCTCCAGGGCGTCGGCCGCCGCCTCGGGCTCGAGGGCGGCCAGCAGCTCCTGGCGGGCCGGCCGCCCCAGGTCCTCCAGCAGATCGGCCAGCTCTCCGGGCCGAAGACGCCGCAGTCCCTCATTGGAGGTCCGCAGGCGGACCTGGGGTACGGACTCGCCAAAGGGCTGGATGGCCGCCCAGTCGATGACCCGGTCAGGGGTGGGACGGGGCTGCCAGCGGGCTGGCCCCAAGCGGCGCAGGAGCGACTGCATACTCACGTCCACTCCCACCAGGCGGATACACCCAAGGGCGGGGGCCAGGTACAAGTCGGCAGCTCGAATCACCTGAACGCCGTCGACGTCGACCAGCTGGTGGTCGAGGACGTCGCGCGCCAGCATGACCTCGCCGGGGCGCCGCTCGAAGTCCCGCAGGTCCAGGGGGGCCGAGCGCAGTCGGACCTCGGCATGACCCAGGCCCTCGACCAGCTCCACGTCGATGAAAGCCAGGCTGCGCCCCACCCGCACGACCACACCGGTCACCGGGGGATAGGGGTGCTCGTCGGCCCACCGGGCCACCACGTCGACCAGGGCGCCAATCTCTTTGCCTCCCTGGATGACCGGTCGGCCCACCAGGCCGGCCAGCGAGACTATGGCCTCTCGCACCGCCCGGGTGGTGAGGACGCGCCGGGACCGCTCAGCTCGGCGAGCCCGGGACAGGGGACCGGACGACAAAGGGGGACGCCGCGCCATGGAAGCACCCTCCTCGACCCCCTGTCCTCGACAGCTGCCCCCAACGGGCGGCTGACCGGCAAGGATGATACCCGACTGGGCTGCGGGCCCGAGCAGATCAATCTGATAGGAGTGAACGATGTCACCCGCCGCCAGGGGAAGGACGTTGACAGCCCAGACCCCATCCCCTAGAGTGTCTAGGTATGTCAACCGATCAGGTCAAAGGGCAACTCGACCTCATGCTGCTTGGGGTGCTCCAAGACGGGCCCCGTCACGGTTACTCCGTGATTACCGCACTCAGCCAGCGCTCGAATGGGACCTTTGACCTACCCGAGGGCACGGTCTACCCGGCCTTGCATCGCCTGGAGCATGCGGGTCTGCTGACAAGTGATTGGGAGGCGGTCAATGGTCGGCGTCGACGGCTCTACCAGCTCACCCCGGCGGGTTTGGCCGCCCAGGTTGAGGCACGAAGCCGCTGGGACCACTTCATCTCCGCCGTTGAGGCGGTCCTGGCTCCCATGGCCCCGAGACCGGCATGACGGAGCGTCGAGGAGGAGTTACCAACCAGATCGAGGAGTTCCTGGACCAGCTACTGGTCGCATCGGTCGATGCTCCGCCTCGGGCCACCCGACATCTCTTGGCCGAGACCGAGGCCCACCTGCGCGATGCCGCCGACGAGGCCATGGAGGCCGGCGCAACTCGGTCCGCGGCGGAGGAAGCTGCGGTCGCCCGCTTTGGCTCGGTCGAGGCACTGGTTCGAGCCGAAGCGGCGCCCCGGACCCTTCCCCTCGCCGCCCTAGTCCGTCCGGTGGTCGGGACGGCCCTACTGATCGGCGGGCTGGCCGGGCTCGCCATGGGCGTGAGTGCGTTGTTCACGGCGGTGATGGGTTCGGTGGCTGGATCGACCTTCATCGTCAACATCTCGCCTCACACTTACCTGGCCCCGTCGGATTGCACCCGCTGGTTATCTCAGAACCACTCCACCCACAGCTGCTACCAGGCTGCGCTACAAGACTGGTCCTTCGAAATCGTGGCCTACCGGGCCGTCCTGGGTGTCCTCGGCGTCTTAGCCCTGCTGGCATTTGCCCGCCTCCGCCGCCGGTGGTCGGCCCGGCAGCTCACATTCAGCTTGCCCCGGAGCCCGGTCGATGCGGTGGCCTTTGTGATCTTCGCCGGCGCCGGGGTGTGGTTGGCCGGGCTGGGTATCGATGCCCTGATTGCCAGCGCCGGGAGCGGCGCCGGCGTGGGCCTAGGGACGGCACCGCCGATGCTGGTCCTCGGCGCGGTGTTCGGCTGGCGGCTACTCACCGACCTGCGGGATGCACTCGATCGAGCGCCGATCCGAACCTGATCTCGGCGGTCGGCGAGGACATCACGGGCTTGTATCACTTGAAGGGTCC
>QHCF01000157.1:718-2914 GCA_003244275.1 Acidimicrobiales bacterium | reverse complement strand
GGCCCGGCCCCCGGCCCCGCCCCGACCCCCGCCTTGACGACGCCGAGCCACTGCTGGCTCCGCGGCCCGTATCGAAGCAGCGCCGTGCGGGCGTCCTGGCTCACGTCGAGCAGGGTGAGCAACCTGTCGGTTGCGATGAGGTGGCGCTGGCCGGTGAGCGGATCGACCAGGAGGGCCCGGGAATGGCCATCCCTCTCCGTCACGAGCAGGCGCCCGTCAGCCGTCCATCCCTGCCACCGACCGGTACCCAGCAGGGCCGTGATCCCACCGGCGCCGGCCACTCGACGAAGGTCGGATCCGTCGGGTCGTACCACCCACACCCGCTGGCGCGAGGCGCTACTGGCGGCGCTGACGCAGGCGAGCCAGTCACCCTGAGGCGCCCAACTGACGGTGAGCACTCGCCGAAGGTCAGTGGCCAGGGGCTTCACCTGGGAAGAACCCAGGTGAGCCAGCCATACCTGGGCCTCTCCGCTGCGGTCAGAGACGAAGGCCAGGTGCCCGCCAGCGGGGGAGCAGGTTGGCGACCAACTGCCGTAGACGTCCTCAGGGACGCGTTGCCGGGGGGCTGTTGGTTGCCAGGCGGGCCGCGCCTCCACGCCCGGCCACGGAGGGCTCGGGCGTGGAGGGGCCCGCCGCCGGCCGGGCACCCTAGGCCGGGATCAGGGTGCGATCGACCAGGTGGTCCACGACATCCACCAGCCGGCCGCTGCGCTGATAGACGTTCCTCTGCTGGGCTGCGGAGCTGCCGCGGGCTATGGCATCCTCGGCCAGGGCCGACACCTGATGCCAGTCCCGTGACTCCTCCAGCCAGGTCCGGAGACCGCCCAACAGCCCCCTCACTGAATCACCCGCCGGAATGGGCCGGGGGGATTGGGGCAGGTCCAACAGGCGTCCCTCCATTCCCGACCGCGCTGCTCTCCACATGGCGGCCCTCAACAGCGGAGCGGCGATACGCACGGGCGCGACTCCCATGGCCACACTGTGGCGCTCGCGGCGCACCAGCGCCCGAAAAAGGCCGGCTATCAGCATGACGTCGTCCAGGTTAGGGCACGCATCCATGATGCGCAGCTCCAGTGTCGGCACATGGGCCGAGGGCCGGACGTCGAAGTAGATCATGCCGGGGTCACTGATCACCTCCGAGGCGACCAGGTCAGCGACCAGTGCATCGTGCTCCGCAGCCGACGAAATCTCCCCACTCAGGCCGGCCGTCGGCCATCGCTGCCAGACCAGCGATCTGGCGCTGGCGTAACCGCTGTCCTCACCGAACCAGAATGGGGAGCTGGCCGAGAGGGCCAGCAGGCAGGGCAGAAATGGCGATACCCGCTGGGCGACTGCGACAGCGAGGTCCCGGTCCGAGAGCTGGACATGGACCTGTACGCCGCAGATCAGCTGCTCTCGAGCCAGGAGCTGGTAGTCGTCGAGCATGCGGGCGTACCGAGTCGAGGGAGTGACGGCCAACCGCAGGGGGTCGACCAGGGGGACGGTGCCGGCAGCCGCCAGGCCCAGCCCTTCCGCCTCGGCGGCCGATGCCAACTGGGAGCGCAGACGGGCCAGCTCTCCCCGGAGCTCGTCGAGCCCGCCACATACCGCGCTCTTGGACTCAACGACGCTACGGTGCAGCTCTCCCCCGAAGGACTCCACCGGTAGGTGGGCCAGCAATTGCGGGGCCTCGGCCACCAGCTCACGGGTGGCCAGGTCGACGACATGGAACTCCTCTTCCACCCCCATACTGGTCGCATCGCCGGCGGTGAGGGTGTCCTCGGAGACCGCCCGTGGTGCGGGACGGCTGTCCCCGGCCGACTGCGCCGAGCTGGCTCCTGGCCTCATTGGATCCACGGTAACGACGGATTGTTTCCCAGAGGTTTCCACACCATGAAGGGCTTCAGGCCATCGGGTCAGGCCCCAGGGCGGGCTCTACAAGCCGTGGGTCTGGAGCCACAGCTCCAGCAGGCCGAGCTGCCAGAGCTTGTTGTAGCGCAGGGTGCTCAGCTCGTTCGGATGATCGAGGAGGTGGTGCACCTGCTCGGGACGGAACAGCCCTCGGTCGACGGCAGCAGAGCTCTGCAGGGCGTCGCCGAGGAGGTCGACGTAGGGCCCCTTCAGGTGGATCAGGGGCGGGACGGGGAAGTACCCCTTGGGCCGGTCGATGACCTCGTGAGGCACGACGTCGCGAGCCAGGTCCTTCAGGATGCCCTT
>QHCF01000157.1:0-679 GCA_003244275.1 Acidimicrobiales bacterium | reverse complement strand
CAACAGCTCCGACGGGCACGAGGTCGCCAGCTCCACCAGCTCGTGGTCGAGGAAGGGCACGCGGCCCTCCAGGCCCCACGCCATGGTGGTGTTGTCCACCCGCTTCACCGGGTCCTCGACCAACATGACGTGGGTGTCGATGCGCAGGGCCCGCTCGACGGGGGTGGTGGCACCGCACCGGTCGAAGTAGTCGGCGACGAACGCCCGGCTCACATCGTGGTCGACCTGGTACTCGGGGTTGACGACCTCGGCCATCTCGGCGTGGTCACGGTCGAAGAACAACGACGCGTACCGGTCGACACCGTCGCCGGTGGCGGCGGCCAGCTTCTGGTACCAGTGGTAGCCCCCGAACACCTCGTCGGCCCCCTGCCCCGACTGCACGACCTTGACATGGCGGGACACCTCTTCGGACAGCAGGTAGAAGGCGACCACGTCGTGGCTGACCATCGGCTCGGCCATGGCCGCGACCGCACCGTCCAGGGCGCGGTCGGTGTCGGCCTTCGGCACGAGGAAGCGGGTGTGGTCGGTGCCGTAGGTCTTCGCGACGAGGTCGGAGTAGTCGAACTCGTCGCCCGCCTCGGCACCCTCGGACTCGAAGCCGATCGAGAACGTCGCGAGGTCGGACTGGCCCTTCTCCGCCAGCAGGGCCACCACGATCGACGAGTCGATGCCGCCCGAG
>QHCF01000189.1 GCA_003244275.1 Acidimicrobiales bacterium | reverse complement strand
CCCCCGCCATTGGTGCTGTTGCCAGCGCCGATGTTGCCGCCGCCACTACCACTGCTGTTGGCAGCCGCGGCCACGCTGGCCGTGCCCACTACGCCCAGAGTGGTGAGCGACGCCCCGAACGCCATGACCCCTATTGCCCGCCTAGCCGGCTTCAGCATCCCCATGTGCTTACCTTTCCCCATGTTGGCGGCACAGTCGCCGGCCAACGTTCTCCACATGGTACAGCCTGTCCCCCCGAGCGGCAAGGGCGGACCTCTGCCCGCGCCCACTTACCCAGGAAGAACGCCCAGGCCAGCCGGGCGGCCGCCCTGGAAGACGTGCACCTGGCCGGCGCCGGCCACCCGCCAGGCTCCTCCCGGCTCACGGATCAGGGCGGTGCGCTCCTCGATGCCGGCCACCGCCAGTCCAGCGGGAGCCAGGGCCAGGGCCCGCTCCGTCTTCTCCGCTGACCACTGGCCGTAGTGGGGGATCACCGCCAGCTGCTCAATGAGGCCCAGACCCAGGGTGAGAGCCCCCCCTCTGGGGTCGACCATGGGATCAGTCAGCGCCATGGCCCCGGCCGAGGATCCAGCCACCGTGGCCCCCTCCTGCCAGGCCTGGCGCAGGGCCTCCCACACCAGGGACTCCTTCAGGACCGAGCGCAGGTGCAGCGGGGAGCCGCCGCCCAGGTAGATAAAGGGGGCGCGGCGGACGGCGGCCGCGTTGGCCTCATCCTGGGCGTCTCGGCGGGTGAGCACCATGAGGCCCGTGGCCTGGCCGCCCAGACCGGCGAACCAGCGCTGGGCCCAGGCCACCGCCCGGTCGGGGCGCTCATAGGCCGACGCCGTCGGCAGCACCAGCACCTGTCCGCCGGCCCCCTTGAGCAGGTCGGCATCGAAGTCAGCTCCGTCTCGCCACTCGGCTCCGCCCACCAGGGCGAGCGATCCCGGCGTCACTGGCTGGCCCAACGCCGATCTCCTCCCAACGGCGAGTCGGACCACCACCGACCGGAGAAGCGCCACCTCGACACTGGCGGCGACCCGCTGGGGGCAGGGCCGGCCGGGGCAGAGCGGGGCCAACAGGCTTCCACCGCGGCGGCAATGGCAGCTACCACAGCCGGCTCAGGCGACACACCGTAGGGCGCGGCCTGGTCAACACTCAAAGGGGGATGTTCCCGTGCTTGCGCTTGACCAGGTGCTCCCGCTTGGTGGCCAGCATCTCCAGGCTGCGTATCAGCACCCGCCGGGTGTCAGCCGGGTCGATGACGTCATCCACGAATCCTCGCTCAGCAGCCACATAGGGGTTGGCGTAGCGCTGCGTGTACTCCTCGACCAGGTCAGCACGCCGGGTGGTGCGGTCGGCGGCCTCGCCCAGCTCCCGACGGTAGACGATCTCCACCGCCCCCTGGGGGCCCATGACGGCCAGCTCGGCCGATGGCCAGGCGTAGGCCAGGTCGGCCCCGATCGACTTGGAGCTCATGACGATGTAGGCCCCTCCGTATGCCTTGCGGGTAACCACCTGGATGAGGGGCACCGTAGCCTCGCAGTAGGCATAGATCAGCTTGGCCCCGTGGCGGATGATGCCTCCGTACTCCTGATCGGTGCCGGGCATGAAGCCGGGGACGTCGACGAAGGTGACGACGGGGATGTTGAAGGCATCGCAGGTGCGCACGAAGCGGGCACCCTTCTCGGCTGAGTCGATGTCCAGCACCCCGGCCAGTACCTGCGGTTGGTTGCCCAGGACCCCCACTACGGCTCCATTGAGCCGGGCAAACCCGCAGGTGAGATTCATGGCCCAGTGACGGAAGTACTCGAGGTACTCACCATCGTCGACCACCGCGGTGACCACTGCCTTCATGTCATAGGGCTGGTTGGGGGTGGACGGCATCAGCGCAGCCAGCTCCGGAGTGACACGGTCGGGGTCGTCATCGGGGACCACCGACGGTGGTTCCTCCAGGTTGTTGGTGGGCAGGAATCCGAGCAGGTGACGCACGTCGTCCAAGCAGGACTTCTCGTCAGCAGCCACGAAGGTGGCCAGTCCCGACCGGCTGGCATGGGTCATGGCCCCGCCCAGCTGCTCCAGAGTGACATCCTCCCCGGTGACCGTCTTCACCACATCTGGACCGGTGATGAACAGCTGACTGGTCTCCCGGACCATGAAGATGAAGTCGGTCATGGCTGGGCTGTAGACCGCACCACCCGCACAGGGCCCCAGGACCACGCTGATCTGGGGGATGACTCCCGAAGCCGACACGTTGCGCCGAAAGATGCCTCCGTAGGCGTTGAGGCCGACGACCCCCTCCTGGACCCGGGCCCCGCCACCGTCGTTGAGGCCGATCAGGGGCACGCCGATGGAAGCGGCAAGGTCCATGATCTTGTGGATCTTCTCTCCGTGGACCTCCCCCAGCGAGCCGCCGAACACGGTGGCATCCTGGCTGAAGACGCACACCCGGCGTCCGTCAATGGCTCCGAAGCCGGTTATCACCCCGTCGGTGTAGGGGCGAGCCTCGTCCAGCCCCATGCCATGGGCCCGGTGGCGGGCCAGCATGTCCAGCTCCTGAAAGGATCCCTCGTCGACCAGGTAGGCAATCCGTTCCCGGGCCGTCATCTTGCCCTTGGACTGGTGGCGCTCCACGGCTCGCGGTGAGCCAGCTCGCAGGGCCTGGTCTCGGCGCTCCTCCAGCTCCTGGAGGCGCTGGGCCATGCGATGCTCCGCCATGTCGGGCAGGCTACAAGCGAGACTTGGGCTGTGCCGACTCCGCCGCCCCCGTTGGATGACCCGATTGAGCCGCCACCCGGGCCGATCGAGCCGCCACCGTCGGCGTGGGGATTCCATGTGCCGCTGGTCGGGCCAGGACCGTCCGAGCCCGACCTGGTGGGGGTGGGGGCCGACCTCCAACCGGGGACACTGCTGGCGGCCTACCGCAGTGGCGTCTTCC
Organism: Acidimicrobiales bacterium; assembly: GCA_003244275.1. GTDB lineage: Bacteria > Actinomycetota > Acidimicrobiia > Acidimicrobiales > QHCF01 > QHCF01. Next base: position 16,287 of record QHCF01000189.1, on the reverse strand, counting down.
CCATGCCGGTCCCGGATCCCCTCGGAGGTAGTGCCCTCGCCTGGTGGTCACCCGATCCACGGGCAGTCCTGCCGCTCGATGGTCTGCGGGTTGCTCGCTCACTGGCCCGGTCCATCCGCCGCTTCGAAGTAAGGGTGGACACCGCCTTCGAGGCGGTGGTGGAGGCCTGCGCCGACTCCCACAGGTCCGGGGGGTGGATCACCGCCGAGGTGGCCGAGGCGTACCGCCACCTGCACCGCTTGGGCTGGGCTCACAGCGTGGAGGCGTGGGCCGCGGCGCCGGGTGGGCCCCACCGGGACCAATTGGTGGGGGGCCTCTACGGATTGGCCATTGGGGGCTTGTTCGCCGGGGAGTCCATGTTTCACCGCCGCCCCGATGCCTCCAAGGTGGCGCTGGTCGGCCTGGTGGAGCTGCTGAGCGCCGGGGACGCATCCCTCTTGGACGTCCAGTGGAACACGCCCCACCTGGCCAGCCTGGGTGCCGTCGAGGTCAGCCGGGCCCAGTACCTCGCCCGGTTGGACGAAGCTCTGGTCCGGCCGGGGCCCAGGTGGCCGGGTAGCCGCCCATCCAGCGCCGGGCGTGGCCTGGGGTAGGATCGTCGTCCATGGCCATAGCGAGCGGTAATCATCCCATCGGTCCCGACAACGGGAAGCTGACCATCCACACCTATCGAGCGGGGATGGGCGCCAAGGCGGCCCACGACCTGGTCCTGGCGGCGACCCGCTGGAGCGGCACGGCAGACCTGGACCCGGCCAATCCGGGCGCCTGCGCGGTCTCGGTCACCGTGGACCCTGACTCCTTCGAGATACTAGAGGCCAAGGGCGGGGTGAAGCCGCTCAGTGACAAGGACCGCGGTGACATCCGCAAGAACGCCAGCGAGAAGGTCCTCCAGACCCAGAAGCACCCGGAGATCACCTTCAAGTCCACCGCGGTGCAGGGGGAGGCCCCCAACCTTTCGATCATCGGCGATCTGACCATTTCCGGCCAGACCCGCCCGGTGACCATGAAGGCGACTGTTGAGGACAACGGCAATGTGGCCGCGGCGGTCAATGTGAAGCAGACGGACTTTGGCCTCAAGCCCTACTCGGCCATGATGGGCGCCATCAAGATGCGCGACGACGTCGACATCAAGGTGGACCTCACCCTTCCCACCGCCTGAGCAGCCCGGGGGAGGAGCTCGAGCCACCACCGACCGTTTCCAGGATCACCCGCTCGGAGCGGTTGCCGGGCACGATGTCATGGGCCTCCCCAGCAGTCGGCCCAGTGGCCAGGGCAAATCCAGACAGATCAACGGTGGCGACCGGCGCCCAGCTCGTCGGCCCGCTGGCCCAGTCCGGGAGCTCGGAGGCGACGGCAGACCTCTGCGAAGGCCCGTCGGGCACCTCCCCACTCCAGATCTCCGACCCCGCTGACCAGGTTTCGATCCACTCGGAGGGTGGCCAGATCTCGAAACAACATGGCCAGCTCCCGCTGCTCCGCCAGAGTGGCAGCCAGGCCAGGAGCGCCGCGCACGGTCAGCTCCCACTGGCCGGGTGCATCAGGCACCGCCTCCAGGTGGCCATAGCGACCCAGCACGGCCGACGCCGACTTGGCGCCCCAACCGGGCAGGCCGGGAAAGCCGTCAGCCGAGTCGCCCACCAGGGACAGCCAATCCGGTATCGACTCCGGGGCCACGCCATACCGGGCTCGCACGCCGTCCTCGTCCACCACCAATGGTCCGGTGCCGTCCGCCCGACGACGTCTGTCCAGCTGCACCACCCGTCGGCCGGACACACACTGGGCGAGGTCCTTGTCCGGTGTGCAAACCAGCACCTGGCCCACTGAGCTGTCCTCGGCCGCCACCGCTGCCACTGAGGCCAGAGCATCATCCGCTTCCAGCTCCACCATGGGCCAGACCACCACGCCCAAGGCGCCCAGCGCCTCTTCCAGTAGGGGGAACTGGTCCAGCAGCTCTGCAGCCACCCCCGCTCCGGTCTTGTAGCCCGGCCACAGGCGGTTGCGGAACGATTCGATCACGTGGTCGGTGGCCACCCCGATGTGGGTGACGCCCTCCTCCAACAGACCCAGCACCGAGGCCAGCACTCCGCGTACCGCGGCGACCTCCTTGCCATCCACGTCCAGATGAGACGGCTGGCCGAAATGGTGGCGGAACAGCTCGTAGGTACCGTCCACCAGGTACACCCTCACGCCGGGATCAGGCATCGACCTCCCGACGCCCCTCCAGCGCCCGGCCTAGGGTCAGCTCGTCGGCGTACTCGAGGTCACCACCCACCGGCAGGCCGCTGGCGATACGGGTGACCTTGATCCCGAAGGGTTTCAACAGCCGGGCCAGGTACATGGCGGTCGTCTCTCCCTCCAGGTTGGGATTGGTGCACAAGATGATCTCGGTCACCACTTCCCCGCCAAGGCGACCCACCAGCTCCCGTACCCGGAGCTGGTCGGGACCTACTCCCTCGATGGGATTGAGGGAGCCCTGGAGCACGTGATAGAGCCCACCATACTCACGGGTCTTCTCTACTGCCGCAATGTCGCGGGGCTCCTCCACCACGCAGATCACCGACGGGTCGCGACGTGCGTCGGAGCACACTTCGCAGAGCTCGCCCTCGGCCACGTTGAAGCAACGCACGCAGAACGAAACCCGCTGCCTCGCCTCGGTGATGACCTGGGCCAGTCGCAGAGCATCTTCCTTGGCCACCATGAGAAGGTGGAAGGCGATGCGCTGGGCAGACTTGGGGCCTATGCCGGGGAGACGGCCCAGCTCGTCGACGAGCTCCTGGACCGCTCGGGTGTACACGCCTCGCCAGCTGGTGGCGGCTAGACGCCGAAGGGGCTGTCCGGGCCACCCAGGCCCAGGGGACCCAACACCTGGCGGTTGAGCTCTCCTACCTTGGCCACCACATCGTGCACTGCCGCCAGGACCAAATCCTCGAGCATGGTCACATCGCCAGGCTCCACCGCCGCAGGATCGATGCTCACCGAGCGAAATTCCATGGCGCCGGTGGCGACGACCCGAACAGCCCCACCGCCGGAGACGCCCTCCACCTCCTTGGCCGCCGCGCTGGCCTGGGCCTCGGCCAGGCCCTGTTGCATCTCAGCCACCTGGCCCATCAACGCGGCCAGATCGACCTGCTCGGACGAGTCATCCACCAGCTCGGATGGCTCCGCCTGGCCAGCCCAACCGGGCTGGGCGGGATGCAGGGCGGGCCCAAGGTACTCGGATGCCTGGTCGGCGGATACCTCACTGGGCCCTGACTCATTGGTCGGCCCTGACTCATTGGTCGACACAGTTCTCACACTTCCTCGGCGCCGGGGAAGGCCCGCAAGAGGCGATCCTCCACTGACATTACCCGGGCTGGCGTGTCCCGCATCCCGGTCTGATCATCGCCGGCCGGGCCCATGCCCGCGTCCCGGCCGGACGACTGCGCCATGCCCGGGTCGCGCCCAGAGGGCGGAGACCCAGAGGGCGGAGACCCAGACGGGGTAGAGGAGTCGCCCTCATTCCCCTCGGCCACCAGCCTCAGCGCCACGGGCAGGCCGAAATGAGCCCCCAGAGCCGCCTCCACCTCGCCCCGACAAACCTCACAATAGGAACGGTGCACCTCATCCGGTAGGGCGAACACAGCCGTCGCCCCATCGGCCGATACAAATCGACCAGCCCGATACAGGGCACGGGCCCGACCCTTCAACTCGGCCAGCACCTTGTCACCCCACGCCTTGGCCAGGTCGTCACGGCTCGGAGGGCCGCCGTCGGCGGCACCCGACGGAGCCGCTGAGATGGGCTGGACAGCCACGGCCGGGTGGGCCGGCAGAGCCGGCTGGACAGCCACGGCCGGGTGGGACGTCTCGGCGTCGGGGGCCCCGTGGTCGCTCGGCGGCGGCGAGACGCGGTTTTGGCGCAGGGCACCCAAAGCGGCCCTGGCCGGCCCGCTGGCGGGCGCCGCTGGCTCTGGGCCGGACGTCGGGCTGCCCTGGGCCGGATGGCCCTCCTCCAGCTCGGCCAGTCGCCGTTCCAGGTGTTCAACCCGTTCGAGGAGGGCGGCAGGGGAGGCGTCAGCCTCCGGGCTGGTCAGTCGAACCACGGCCACTTCCAGGCCGATGCGGGCGTCAAGAGCCTCTCTCATGTCGATCTGGGCCTGCCCCAGCAGCTCCATGGCCCGCACCACCCCGGGTCGGCCGAGCCGGTGAGCCTGATCGGCGGCGCGGACCCGACCCGCCTCAGGCAGGGCCACCAGCCCGGGGGCCAGGGTGGCAAGAAAGCCCTGACGCAGATGTTCGAGCAGTTCGGCGGCCACATGTTGAGGTTCCCGCCCGGCGCCTGTTCCCTCGGCCAGCGCCACAAGGGCACGGCCCGTATCCCGCTCGCACATGGCCTCGACCACTTCGTCAATCATGGCCGCGGAGTCGTCGAGAGCCACCAAACCCGTCGCCCCGGCGGCGACCATCTGGTCCAGCGCCGACAGGGCATCACGGGCTGATCCATTGCCCCTTCGCACGGCCAGGTCAATGGCGTCGGACTCCAGCTCCAGCCCAGCGTCGGCTCCGACATGGGTCAGCAGCTCGGCCAGCAGCGGGCCGGACAGCAGGTGGAACTCGAAGTGCTGGGTCCGGCTGCGCACGGTGGGCAGCACCTTGTGCGGGTCGGTGGTGGCCAGCACGAAGACCACGTGGCCCGGAGGTTCCTCCAAGGTCTTGAGCATGGCGTTGGAGGCCGGCGCCGACAGCATGTGGACCTCGTCGACGATGTAGACCTTCCACCGCCCGGGAGTGCCCAAGGCGGCTCGGGATACCAGCTCCCGCATGGCGTCCACCCCGTTGTTGGAGGCCGCGTCGAGCTCGTGGACATCCAAGGAGGCCCCCTTGGTCACCTCCACGCACGAGGTGCAGATCCCACAGGGCTCACCATCGAGTGGGGAGGCACAGTTGAGGGCCTTGGCCAGGATGCGAGCAGTGGAGGTCTTGCCCGTCCCCCGTGGGCCGCTGAACAGGTAGGCATGACCCACATGGGAGTCGCGCACAGCGTTTCGCAGGGCCAGGGCAACGTGGGCCTGGCCCCTCACCTCCTCGAAGCGCTGCGGCCGATAGCGCCGGTACAGGGACTGGTGGGGCCGGGAAGGCTGGTCAGCCACGGCCCAACCCTACTTTCCCCCCGCACCCCCTTTTCCCGCGGGTCCCGGCACCCGGTGCGACGGCCAGGCTGGCTGCGGCACACGGATTCTCCCGCTGAGAGCTGCTGCCTTCCGGCCCTGACTCGGTTCACGGGGAATCCGTTGCGCAGGTCCCAGCCGCCGCACGAGACGCCGGACCCTTCGAGAAGGTTACCCTGGGACGCCGGGAGGGGTGCGAGAGCGGCCGAATCGGCACGACTGGAAATCGTGTGTCCTGCAAGGGACCGTGGGTTCGAATCCCACCCTCTCCGCCAAACCAATTGCCTCCAGCTGCTAGTGGCCTGATGCCAGTTCAAACCGGAGAACCACATGCGTAAGCGAGATGCCTACATCCAAGTGGCTGGCAGGGCGACCGAACTGCTGGCTGACCCTCGCCTGGGGGCGCAGTGGGACCATCCGAGTGCGCTCCCCCGCATGACGATCGGTGCCCTGGCCGGCCACCTCGGTCGAGCTTTACTCCAGGTGGAGACCTACCTCGATGCCGAGCCGCCACCGGTTGACGCGCGCTGTGTCACCGCGGTGGAGTACTACGCCGATCTGGTCGGAGCGGATGACTTGGACTCGGAGCTCAATGTCGGCGTCCGCCAGCGCGCCCTGGAGTCTGCTGCCGGGGGCCACGACGCCCTGAGGACCCTGGTGAGACAGTGCCTCCGCCGTCTGCAGGAGCGCCTCCCGGGAGAGCCGGCGGACCGCCTGGTGGAGGTTTTCGGCGGGCGGGCGATGCTCCTCGACGACTACCTGGACAACCGCCAGGTCGAGATCACCGTCCACATCGACGATCTGGCCGTGAGTCTCGGGCTGCCCACGCCGGAGATTCCCGAAGGGGCCCTGGAGACAGCCATCAGGGTCCTGGTGGGAATCGCTCGCACTCAGCACGGCTCCCTGGCCGTCCTGCGGGCCCTCGCCCGGCGCGAGCGGGACCACGACGCCGCCCTCCGGGTCTTCTGACGCCGGCAACCGGTGCCGGTCGGCTCTCCCGGTCCCCTACTTGACGATGACCGTCCCCACCATCTGTCGGTGCAGCGTGCAGCTGTAGGCGTAGGTCCCGGGCTGGTTGAAGGTGTGGAAGTAGGTGCCATTGGTGACGGTGGCACTGTGGAAGTCGGAAAATGTCACGTTGTGGGGTATGGGAGCATCCTTCCAGACCCATTTGACCGTCTGGCCGACGTTGATGGTAACGGTCGACGGGTCGAAGCTGACCTTCTCCAGGAGCACAGTGGCGGCGGCGCCCGATGGAGGCCGCCCACCCGGGGGACTGGCCGACGACACCGGCACATTGATGGGAGTGCAGGCGGCCGCCAACGCCAGGCCGGCCAGGACCAGCGGCAACCGCCAGCGGTTGAGAGCTCTGCTGTGCATGGGCGTCATCCTGGCAGGCCGGGCCGTCGACGAGCCAGACGAGAGCGCCCCCGAGCGGTCATTGAGGGACCGGACGGCGGTCACGACCCTCCAGCCAGCGCGCCAACCCGGCGGCATTGGAATGAAACCCATTGAGGACCTCCAGCCTCTCCCGCCCGGTCCGAGCCAGCCCGACCGGCTCGGCGCCGGAACCAGCAACGGCGCCGGGATCCGAGCCACCGAAGGCCCGCTGCAGTGCGCCGGCGATGTCCTCCCCCGTCCTCCAGGCCCGGGTGGCCTCCCCGGCCCAGGCCCGCAACGTCTCCTCGGCTTCGGCCAACAGGCCGGCCGGGTCGCCCAGCAACCCATAGTGGGCCAGGGCCAGCCCCGAGGGCGCCCGCGCCGCGAAGCGGTGAAGTGACCCGATGGCCAGGTCCAGGTCGAAATCCGGCGGCGGCGAAGCCGGCCTCAGCACGCCTACATCGGGCAGGCGCACTCCCACCGCGTCCCCTGCGAACAAGATGCCGGTGGCCGAGTCGTGCAAGCCCAGGTGGTGCTGGGCATGCCCAGGCGAGTCGACGGCGGTGAGCACCCGATCAGGACCCACCACCACCTCGTCGCCGTCGGCCAGGGCTCGCAGGCGCCAGGCTGGGGTCGGATCCAAGCGGCCATAGAGCAAGTCCAGCAGGGGGCCGTACGCCCGACCGGCCGAGTCGATCAGGCGGGCCGGGTCGGCCAGGTGACGGGCGCCCTTGGGGTGCACGTACACGGTGGCCTCGGGAAAGGCCCGGGCCACGTCGCCCACCCCACCGGCGTGGTCCAGGTGGATGTGCGTCACCGCCACCCCGGCCAGGTCGCCAGGCCCCAGGCCCAACTCGTCCAGGGCGCCGAGCAGCACCGGCACCGAGCTCTGGCTGCCCGTCTCCACCAGCAGCGGGGCCGAACCCTCCACCAGGTAGCCGGCCGTCATCCGCTCCCAGCCGCCCAGCAGAGTGTCGATCTGGCGAATGCCGTCGGCAATGGTGGTGATCACCGGCACTGGCGCAAGACTCCCAACCCAGACGCCGATAACCAGCTCAGGCCAGGGCCACCAGGTCGGCCAGGTCGTCGCTCCATCGGTCCACGGTGTTGTCCGGCAGCACCAGGGCCAGGTCCGGCTCCAGCGCCCTCACGAAGTCCACGTCGTGGCTGACCACCACCATCGACCCAGGCCAGGCGGCCAGCGAGACGGCCACTGCCTCCCGGGCCCCGGGGTCCAGGTTGTTGGTCGGCTCGTCCAGCAGCAGCAGGTTGTGGCGCCCAGCCACCAGCTGGGCCAGGGCCAGCTTGGTCTTCTCGCCTCCCGACATAGTCCCCGCCTCCTGCAGGGCCACCGCCCCGGAGAGCCCGAACATGCCCAGCAGGGCCCGCGACTCCTGCTCCGATGCGCCCGAGCGCTCCCGCAGGTGGGCAACGGCGCTGTCCTCGGGGACCAGCCCGTCGTGCTCCTGGGCGTAATAGCCGACCGACACCCCAGAGCCCAGGCGGAACGTCCCCGAATCGGCCTCGCTCACCCCGGCCAGGATGCGCAACAGGGTGGTCTTGCCCGCTCCGTTGAGCCCCATGACCAACAGACGCTGGCCCCGCTCGACGGCCATGTCGACCCCGCACAGCACTGGCGGGCCGCCGAAACCCTTGACCAGGCCGGCTGCCTCCAGCACCACCCGCCCGGCCTTGGGCGGGGTCGGGAACCTGAACCCGGCCGCCCGGCGCCGGGCCGGCCCCGACACCGCCTCGCTTCGCAGGCGTTCCACCCGGTGGTCGAGGTTCTTGGCCACCCTGGCCCGCTTGGCCGACTGATGGCGCATGCTGTCGGCCTGGGTGGTCACCCGGGCGATCTCGGCCGCCTGGCGCTGGGCCAGGGCGGACTGGCGCTCCTCGTCGGCCCGCCGGGCGGCCCGGTACTGCGAGTAGGTGCCCCGGTACTCGACGATTGCCCCCTCGCCCTCGACCGCCTCCCGGTCCAGGTGCAGGACCCGGGTGATGGCCTCGTCCAGCAGGTCGAGGTCGTGGCTCACCACCACCAACGCCCCCCGGTAGGAGGCCAGAAAGGTCATGAGCCAGGCCTTGGCGTCGGCGTCGAGGTGGTTGGTCGGCTCGTCCAGCAGCAACATGTCGCTGCCCGAGAACAAGATGCGGGCCAACTCGACCCGGCGCCGCTCCCCCCCCGACAGGCCCAGCAGCGGGCCCCGCACCCGCTCGATGGCCAGTCCCAGGCCGGCCGTGATGCGGGCCACGTCGGCCTCGGCCTGGTAGCCGCCGTCGGCCCGGTAGGACTCCTCGGCCCGCCCGAATCGGGCCACATTGGCCTCCGACGGGTCCTCCTCCAGGGCCGCCAGCAGCTTCTCCAGCCTCTGGCCGGCCTCGTCCAGCCCGCGGCCGGAGAGCACGTGGGACATGGCGGTGGCCTCCACCCCCGCCCCCCTGGACGGCGGCGCCTGGGACAGGTAACCCAGCGCTCCCCGGCGCACGATCCGCCCTCCGGCTGGGGCCGCCCCTCCCCCCAGCACCTCCAACAGGCTGGTCTTGCCCGCCCCGTTGCGCCCCACCAGGCCCACCTTGTCGCCGGCCCGCACGCTGAACGAGGCCCGCGCCACTACCAGGCGCCCGCCCACCTCCACGTCCAGCAACCGGACCTCTAACACCTCATCGATCTCCCACTGCTCAGCGACTCACCTGGGACCGGGCAACAGACGCTCCGCAGGTGAGGCTATTTTTCGCAAAATATGACGCCTACCGCCGTACCCTCATCGCCCACTCGAGCTCGGGCGCGGCCCCTTGCTCAGGTTCCGCGCACTGTTCACCAGGGAGATATGGGAGAAGGCCTGGGGAAAGTTACCCACCAGGCGTCCGGCACTGGCATCATACTCCTCGGACAGCAGGCCGACATCGTTGCGCACGCCCAACAGGCGCTCGAACAGGTCAAGGGCGTCCTGGTGCCGCCCGATCAGGGCCAGGTTGTCGGCCAGCCAGAACGAGCAGGCCAGAAAGGCCCCCTCCCGACCCGGTAGCCCGTCCACGCCATCGCCGGCCTCGGGGCCCCTAGCCTCAGGGTCATAGCGTAGGACGAAGCCGTCCCGACACAGGTCAGCCTCGATGGCCTCCACCGTTCCCCTCACTCGCTCGTCGTGGGGCTCAAGGAAGCCGACCAGGGGGATCATGAGCAGGCTGGCGTCGAGGGCCTTGGACCCGTAGTACTGGGTGAACGTCCCCCGCTCGGCGTCCCATCCCTTGGCGCACACCTCGTCGTGGATTTCCTGGCGCAAGGCCTTCCACTTGTCCACCGGGCCAACCAGGGCGAACTGCTCGATCCCCCGGACCGCCCGGTCGAGGGCCACCCAGGCCATGACCTTGGAGTGGGTGAAGTGGCGCCTCGGGCCGCGCACCTCCCAGATGCCGTCGTCGGGCTGGCGCCAACCCGTCTCCAGGAACTCGACCAGGACCCGCTGAAGGTCCCACGCCGGCCCCTTCGGGTCGATACCCACCTGGCGGGCCAGGTCCAGGGCATCCATCACCTCCCCGTAGACGTCGAGCTGGTACTGCCCAGAGGCGGCGTTGCCCACCCGGACCGGCTTGGCCTCCTCGTAGCCGGGCAGCCAGCCCACCTCCCACTCGTCCAGGCGGCGCTCTCCGGCCGGGCCGTACATAATCTGCAACTGGGACGGGTCACCGGCCACCGCCCGCAACAACCAGTCCCGCCAGGCCGCCGCCTCCTCGTCGTAGCCGGCCACCATCAAGGCGTTGAGGGTGAGGGTGGCGTCCCGCAGCCAGCAGTAGCGGTAGTCCCAGTTACGCACCCCTCCCAGGGCCTCGGGCAAGGAGGTGGTGGCGGCGGCCACGATTCCCCCGGTAGGCGCGTAAGTGAGGGCCTTGAGGGTAATCAGGGAACGCTGTACGGCGTCTCGCCACTCGCCCTGGTAGGTGCATCGCTCCGACCAGGCCCGCCACCACCGGTCGGTGTCCTCGATGATGAAGCGCCCGTCGATGGGCCGCGGCAAGTCCTCGTGCGAGGGGTACCAGGCCAACATGAACGGCACCTGCTGGCCGACGGAGACGGTGAAGTCGGCCACCGTGGCCATGACTGTGCCGCCCGGGCCGTTCGGGCCGTCCTGAGCACCCGTCTCCCCGCAGTCCGCTCCGTGGGTGTCAACCGGCGCCCACAGGCACAGGGCCTCGGGCCCGGCTACCAGCGTGGTCATGCCGTCCAGCCGGCGGACCCAGGGCACCACCGAGCCGTAGTCGTACCGCGCCGCCAACTCCATGCGCATGGGCACCGTGCCGCTCACCCCCTCCACCATGCGAGCCACCTCCGGGTAGCTCTGGCGCAGCGGCATGCAGTCGACCAGGCGGACGGTGCCCTCGTCGGTGTCCAGCTCGGTCTCCAGCACCAGGCTGTTCTCCCGGTAGCGGCGCCGGCAGGCCTTGATCGGGCTGGCCGGGCTCAGCCTCCAGTAGCCGTGGCGCTGGTCGCCCAGCAGCCGGGCGAAGCAGGCTGGCGAGTCGAATCGGGGTAGACACAGCCAGTCGATGCATCCATCCCGCCCCACCAGGGCGGCCGTGTGGGTGTCCCCGATAACGGCGTAGTCCTCGATGCGCAAGGCAGTGCTCCCTTCCGGGGTGTGGCAGCGGAGTTCGGCTGGGCGACGCTAACCGGCGGCGCAGGCTCCAGTACCGCTGGGGGTGGTGGTGGCCTGGGCCTGGGCCACCAGGGTGGCCACATGGGGTGAGGCCAGGGCGTAACCGACGTCGGGGGTGACCACCGAGCGGGAGAAGACCACACCGAGGACCTCACCATTGGGCTCTACCAGCGGGCCGCCGGAGTTCCCCGGCAGGACGAGGGCCTGCAGCTCATAGACAGCCCGGCTGATCAGGCCCTGGCCATAGATGTCCCGGCCGGTGGCGGTGAATTCCGAGCGTATGCCGGCCGGCTGGGCGTTGAAGGGGCCACCCTCCGGATAACCGAGTACCGCTCCTTGCGTACCCCGGGCGGCCAGGACCGGATCGAGTCGCAGGGGCCGATCCGAGAGGGTGCTTACCCGCAGCACGGACAGGTCGAAGCCGGGGTCGAACAGGACGGCCACGCTGGCATGGCGGCCGGCCCCGTCGATGACCACCGGGTTGGCGATGCCCGCCACCACGTGGGCGTTGGTCACCACCAGGTGGGGGCCCACGACGAAGCCCGAGCCCTCCTGTATCTGGCCACACCCCTCCCCCTCTACCTTCACTGTCGAGTTCCCAGCGGCCACCACCGCGGCCCGCAGGGCCGGGGCCGTCGGCAGGGTCACCGGGCCGGCGGTGATAGGGGCGAAGCCAGCAAAGACCTGGGGGAAGCCGGCCGTGCTGATGAGGCGCTGGATACGGGAGAAGACCGACGGGGCCGGCGGAAGAGCCTCGTCCACCGTTCGCAGGATGGCGGAACCCTCAATCTGGGCACTGAGAGTGCGATCCCCCCCGGTGACGAGCATGCTGCCCACCAGCCAGGCCACCAGCAGAGAGGCGATCACTGCGATGACCGCCCCGGCACCGGAGTCGGCCCTGGCCAGCCGGGCCCGGCGCAGGGCCCCCAAGACCCGAATCCCGATCTGACGGCCGCCGCCGCCCAGCAGGGCGGCAAAGCCGAACAGCACGAGCAATGACACCAGGGCCTTGGGAAAGGCAGTTGACACCAGGGAGGCGGCAAAGGGAGCCAGGACGGCACCGAGGAGCAGTCCCAGCCAGAATCCGCCGAAGGCCGTCACCTGCACGGCTGCCCCCAGCTTGAGCCCGTGGACGGCCGATGCGATCAGCAGGACGATCAGGACGATGTCGACCAGGTTCACGTGCGCTCCCAAAGCGGTCCCCCGAGCCTCGGGGCGAGGATCGGAGGCTAGCTGCTGAGCGACCCAACCCACCCGTCGACCGTGGCGCGCGACACTGGCTGCCCATGGCTGCTCAGTCCCGCCCGGTGTTGCCCTACGGCGCCTGGCCGTCGCCCATCGGGCCGGACATGGCGGCGGGCGGCGGCACTCGCATCTCGGACCTCGTGGTGTCGGGCACCACCGTGTGGTGGCTGGAGAGCCGTCCGAGTGAGGCCGGCCGGGTGGTGGCGGTCAGACGGAGAGAGGATGGGACGGTCGCCGACGTCACTCCCCGTGAGTTCTCGGTGCGGACGCTGGTCCACCAATACGGTGGAGGTGCCTACCTGGTGGACGGGGAGGCGGTAGTTTTCTCCAACCAGGCCGACCAGCGCCTGTGGCGCCAGGAGCCGGGGCGCGACCCTGCACCCATCACGCCCGAGCCTGACTCGCTGAGGTCGGTGCGCTATGCCGACGGCTGCGTCACCCCCGACCGGCGTTGGATCGTCTGCGTGAGGGAGACCCATATGTCCTCGGGGGTGGCCAAAGGGGTAACCAACCAGATCGTGGCCGTGCCTAGCGACGGGCGGGGCGAGCAGGTGGCGATCGTGGTGAGCGGGCCGGATTTCGTGGCCGCGCCGCGTCTCAGCCCCGACGGCCGGCGCCTGGCCTGGCTGTCCTGGGATCACCCCGACATGCCATGGGACGCCACCGCTCTCTGGGTGGGGACCCTGTCGGTGGGGGCGGACGGTCCTCAGGTTGATTCGGCTGAGCTGGTGGCGGGAGGGGCGGGGCGCCAGGAGTCGGTGCTTCAGCCCACCTGGTCGCTGACCAGTGGTGACCTGTACTTCGTCTCTGACCGCACCGGGTGGTGGAACGTGTGGCGCTGGGGCGACTCCGCTCCCCTGGTCGAAGCTCCCCTGGTCGGGGCTCCCCTGGTCGAGGCTCCCCTGGTCGAGGCACCCCTGGTCGAGGCTCCGGCCGAGATGGCCCGGCCGCCGTGGGCGCTGGGCCTTTCCGACCTGGCCGCCATGCCCGACGGGCGCCTGGGCTGCCGCTGGTCCAGGGCCGGCTCGGATCACCTGGGGCTACTCGACCCGGACGCGGGCCGGCTCGAGGCCCTGGCTCCGGATCTCACCGTGCTGGGCGATGTCCGGGCGCTGGGGGACCGCGTTGCCTGTCTAGCGGGCTCGGCAACCAGTGGGACGGCGGTAGTCGTGGTCGACCCGCCGGTGTCCCCCGGTGCGGGCCGCTCGGGCGGCTCGGGCGTCGAGGTGGTCCGGCCGGCCGACGACCTCGGGCTGGGCCCCGGCTGGGCTCCCGTACCTCAGGCCCTGGAAGTCCCCACCAGCGCTGGGACGGTCCACGGGCTGTACTGGCCGCCCACCAACCCCGAAGTGGCGGGGCACGCCGACGACAGGCCGCCGCTCCTGGTCATCTGCCACGGGGGGCCCACCGGTGCCACCTCTGCGGCCTTCGACGTACGCCTGGCCTACTGGACCAGCCGCGGCTTCGCGGTGGCCGGGGTGAACTACCGGGGCAGCACCGGCTACGGCCGGGAGTACCGCCAGGCCCTCAACGGCCAGTGGGGCATCGCCGACGTCGAGGACTGCCAGGCGATCGCCACCTATTTGGCCGATGCCGCTCTCGCCGACCGGGATCGCATGGTCGTGCGGGGGGCCAGCGCTGGCGGGCTCACCGCGCTGTGCGCCCTGGCCGCCGGCAAGGTTATCTTCGCCGCCGGGGTCAGCCACTATGGAGTGCTGGACCTGGAGACCCTGGCCGGCGACACCCACAAGTTCGAGTCCCGCTACCTCGACCGGCTGGTGGGGACGTTGCCCGAGAAGCGGGCTGCCTACGTCGAGCGCTCGCCTCTCTGGCGCCTCGACCAGCTACATGCGCCGGTGCTCCTGCTGCAGGGGTCGGAGGATCCGATAGTGCCATCGGCCCAGGCTGAGAGGATGGCCGAGGCGCTGCGGGAGAAGGGGGCCCCTTTTGTCCATGTGGTATTCGATGGCGAAGGCCACGGATGGCGCCAGGGCCAGACCATCAGCCGGGCCCTGGAGCTGGAGCTGTCGTTCTACGCCCAGACGCTGGGGCTCGAGCCGGCGGACCAGGGTGAGCAGGTCCAGCTGGAGAACTGGCTGGGCCGGTCGTGAGTCCCACCGGCAATGAAAGTGCTGAGCGAAACGGTGGGGAGCCGCAGCCACCCGCCGCCCACCCGGCGCCCATTCCCCCTGGCGGGCGCTACCGGCGTCCTGGCGGTGTCCAGTTGCTGGTCGGGGCGGCGGCGGCGGCCACCCTCGGGGCCGGTGTCACCCGGTACCTGGCATCGGGGCGAGTCCTACCCTTCCTCGTGTCCGGAGTGGCGCTCGCTCTACTGGCCGCCCTTGTCGGGCGGTGTGTGGATGCTCTCGGCGATCGGCTGGGGCCTGGTGCCACCGGAGTGGTGCAGTCGGCCCTCGGCAACCTTCCGGAGCTGTTCTTTTCTATCTTCGCCCTGCGGGCCGGCCTGATCGGTGTGGTGCAGGCCACCCTGGTCGGGTCCATCCTGGCCAACGTCGTGCTGGTCCTGGGGACGGCCTTCGTCGTAGGCGGCATCCGCCACGGGACGCAGCGGTTCCCGGCCGAGGCGGCCCGCAACATCGGCCTGCTGCTGGTACTGGCGGTGGCCATCCTGGCCGTGCCCAGCCTGACCGCCGCCCTGCACACCCCGGCCAGCCACCACGAGACAACCCTGTCCACCGTGGCGGCAGTGGTGCTACTGGCCGTCTTCGTCCTCTCGGTGCCGAGATCCCTGGGGCGCCGGGCGGCCGGTGGAGCGGGTGGAGCGTCCGGCCCCGAGGGCAAGGGTGCCCCAATTGGGCTAGCCATCGCCGGGCTGGCGGCCACCAGTGCGGCGGCCGCCCTGGTCTCGGACTGGTTCGTCCACGCTCTGGGACCGGCCATCGGCGCCCTACACATTTCCCAGGCCTTCGCCGGCCTGGTGATCGTGGCCATCGCCGGCAACGCGGTGGAGAACGTGGTGGGCATCAAACTGGCCGCCCGCAACCAGGCCGACTACGCCCTGTCGGTCATCCTCCAGAGCCCCCTGCAGATCGCCCTGGTACTGATCCCGGTCCTGGTACTGGCCTCCCCGCTGATCGGGGGAGCGACCCTGACTCTGGCCCTGTCGCCGCTACTGCTGGTCACCCTGGTCCTCTCCGCCCTGGTGGCCGTCTTCGTCGTGTTCGACGGCGAGTCCACCTGGCTGGAAGGCGCCTGCCTGGTCGGCTTGTATGTGGTAGTTGCAGCCGCCTTCTGGTGGGGGTGACCCCGATTCAGCCTCGATGCATGCGCGTGGACCAGGTCAGCGAACACGTCGAAGTCACCGTCCTGGGTCCACAGGCATAGCCAGGGCACCTTGTGGGTAGGTACCGCGCACCTTCTCCAAAAGTGAGGTCTCATGGACGCGATCACCCTGCTCAAGACCGACCACCGCAGCGTGGAGAAGCACTTCAAGGCGTTCGAGAAGACCGGCGAACGAGCTAACGTTTCCAAGGCCAAGACCGTCGACCAGATCATCAGCGAACTGTCGGTGCACGCCGCCATCGAGGAGCAGGTCTTCTACCCGGCCGCCCGCAACGAGGTGGGGGATACCACTGGCATGGTTCTCGAATCCCTGGAAGAGCACCACATCGTCAAATGGCTCCTGTCCGAGCTGGAGGACATGGAGCCCACCGACGAGCGTTACGACGCCAAGGTGACGGTCCTCATGGAGTTGGTCCGCCACCACGTCAAGGAGGAGGAGGAGGACTTGTTCCCCCAGCTGCGGGCGGTCATCGGGCGCAAGCGCATGGGGGAGATCGGAGCCGAAATGGAGGAGGCCAAGAAGGTCGCCCCCACCCGTCCCCACCCCCGCTCCCCCGACA
>QHCF01000178.1 GCA_003244275.1 Acidimicrobiales bacterium | reverse complement strand
TGGGACGGCTCCCTTCACCTTCCAGCTTCCCCACTCCCGACCCTCGCCGCCCCTCCACAACGCCGAGCCGGGCGGGGGCGTGCTCACGCTGCTGAATGCCACCGCTTTGTCGGTGAACTGTGCCTACCTTCGCCTCGGCGTGGACCTGGGCCTAGGCCTGGGCAATCCGCGGGTTCCTGACATGGCTCACCGGCTCGGGATCCCGGCCGGTGCGACCGTTCCCAATGTCATCTCGGCGGCCATTGGCGGCGGCGTGGAGGTCACGCCCCTCCAGATGGCCACCGCCTACTCGACCCTGGCTGGCGATGGCGTGCGCCATGCTCCCGACGACGCAAACGGGCCAGGCCAGTTCGTGCAGAGCGTGGTCGATCCAGCTGGGCACGTGCTGGTGGGTGGGGGAATTCCCGGCCAGCGGGTCGTTCCGTCCCAGGAGGTGCGAGTGGCCAATCTGGCTCTCCAGGCGGTGGTGACCGGCGGGACGGGCACCTCGGCTGGCATCCCAGGACGCCCGGTGGCAGGCAAGACGGGAACCACCGACAATTTCACCAATGCCTGGTTCGTGGGATTCACCCCGCAACTCTGCACCGCCGTGTGGATGGGCTCTCCTCAGGGCGACGTATCCATGACCAACGTCGGCGGCGTGCCGGAGGTCTTCGGCGGCACTTTCCCGGCGCGCGTGTGGCAGGCGTTCATGGCGCCGGCTCTCGCCAACCAGCCGGTGGCGAGCTTCCCAGCGCCCGACTACGGGCTCATACCGGCCGGGCAGTACATACAGGCTCCGTACACCAATTCCCCACCACCCACTTCGCCCACCACAATTGGGCCCGGTAGGACCAACTCTGGTCCGAACTCGACCATCATCATCCCGGGTCAGGGTCCTCCCACCTATCGGTACATCACCCCTTCCCCTTACTCCACGGCGCCGCAATACCCCACCTACGTCCCACCTCAATACACCACCTCGCCCCAGCCGACCGATACCACCCCATCCCAGTCGACCGACACCACCCCATCCCAGCCCCCTGTCACGAGCCAATCGGCGCCGCCCCATCGCCATCGCAGGAGCTATGGGTAGCAACAGGAGCCCTGGGTAATTGAGTAGTCCGGTGGGGCCACAGCAGGGCAACCACTCCGACGACAGGAGGAACCCGGGCGGGCAGAGTCCCAGCGCGGATCCGGGCGGGCTGCGTACCCTCTTAGAGGTCCAAGAGCATGACACTGCGCTCGACCGGCTCCGGCACCGTCGCCAGACCCTTCCAGAGCGCACCGCGCTGGACCAGGCGGGCCAGCAGATGGCCGAACTGGCGGCTCGTTGGGCGGAGGCCGAGGGGCGCCTGGCCGAATTGAGCCAGGGGCAGGCCCACGTCGAGGCTGACATTGCCTCGGTCGGCCGACGCATCGTCGACATCGAGAGCCGCCTCTACGGGGGAATGGTCTCTGCCTCCCGGGAGCTGCAGGCCATGGCGGCCGAGGTGCAATCCCTCCAGCGGAGACGCACCGACATGGAGGATCGAGCGCTGGAGGTGATGGAACAGACTGAGCCAGTGGAAGCCGAGCTGGTTGCCATCAGGGAGGAGCGAGCGAGCATGGAGGTCACGACGGTGCGGCTCGAGGAGGCGGTTGCCGCGGCCGAGGCGGTCATTGACGCTGGAGCGGTAGAGGAATCCAGCGCCAGGGCAGCTCTGGCCATTCAGTTGCCCGGCGAGCTGAAGCTGCGTTACGAGGCGTTGCGCAAGAGCTTGGGGGGGGTGGGCGCCGCCCAGTTGGTCAATGGCTGCTGCCAGGGATGCCACCTCCGGCTGCCGGCTATTGAAGTCGATCGTATCCGCCACCTTCCGCCTGGAACGGTGGCGACCTGCGAACAGTGCGACCGCATCCTGGTGTACTGACCGGCTGTCAGCGGCCCGACCCGGTGGCCGCCCGCCGGCCTGCCGGTCCGGTGACTGCCCGCCGGCCTGCTAAACCGGTGGCCGTACCCTGGAGACGTCGACACCGGCGAAACTGATCTGTGTCCGCACCGTGTCCCAGCTCACTCCAGTTGCCGGCCAATCGTCGATGAATCCCTACGACATCGGTCGAGAACCACCCCGTGCAGATGCCCTCATAGGCTGAGGGGGCGCGGCGCAGCATGGCGAGATACAAGGGGGGCAGCAGACGCCCGAGGTGGAGGGGAAGCTCGTCGAGCACGTCGAGAACGACACTGGGCCAACTTCGTGCCTCGAGGCGCGCCCCCAACTCCCGCGAGACCCCGTGGTGTCCGGCGCCCATGCCCGCCGACAGGATCACGATGGGCCGGCCAGGAGTCGGGACCGGAAGGATCCTCCCCAGCGTCATGGCCCGTCCACCTGGGCTGTGAGAGGGATGAGACTGGAGGGCACAGGTCTGAGAGGCACGGGTGATCTTCTCCCCAGCCAGGGCAAAGATCAACCTTGCTCAGGCCTCGCCGCACACCAGCGGTGAGCGGGCCACCATGACCACACCCACCACCATCAACACGATCGCGGCCCCTTCGAAGCCCAGAAACAGGCCGCCCAGGCGGATGTGCTCGCCAAACAACCCAGCCCCGAGCCCGATACCGCAGATGGGCTCGGCAATGGGCAAAGCCGCCGAGCATCTAGCCACCGACCATGGCCGCTATCCCAGCCAGCCAGACCGGACGGTGGGCCAGATCGATCAGGAGGCGGATCGACAACCGCTCATCGGCCGGAGCCTGGGCGGCGGCATGCTGTTGGACACAAAACCCAGCCCCAGGAGAGAGGCGGCTCCCAGTCCAATGGCGATGACCAGCATCTGAGTTGGCCTCGCTAGCCGGTCAGGGGTCTTGCGTCAACCGGCCGGGGCTCCGGCGGCTCGGGCTCCGGCGGCTCGGGCTCCACCGGCTCGGCGAGGGGGTCACGATCGGCTTCGGCCGTGAAGCTGACGGCGATCTTCACCTCCGGGCGCCGCTCCTCCGTCATGCCCAAGCGCACAAAGGTGGCCTTGTCCGCTATGGTAAAGGGTGGCTGGGTCATCGAGCGGGGCCACAGGCGGTAGCGCAGCACCACATTGATCTCGGCGGCCAACAGCACGAGCATGGCTCCGAGGTAGAGCCAGGACAGCAGCCCGATGACGATGGCGAAGAAGCCGTACACGCTGCTGGCATGGTGGAGCGTGTGACGGACGTAGTACCCCCCCAACGCCTGCAGGAGCTCCCAGAAGATGGTGGCCAGCACGGCCCCAGGAGCGACGTCCCTCCACGTGAGGGGAGCGGCCGTGAGGACCTTGAAGGCGACGAACGACAAGGCGAGGTTGACGATGACCGATGCCCCCGTCGACCAGATCTGTGACGCCCCTCCGTGCACCACGACCGGTGCCACATCGGCCAGGGCGGTCGTAAGGAGGGTGGCCACGCCGAGGAGGCCCAGGATGGCAAAGCCGCGCAGACGGCGCATGATGAAGCTGGGCCAGTCCGTCAATGGGACGTTCCAGACCGTGTTCATGGCGTTCTCGGCGGCCTGGCCAATCCCTTGCACCCCGTAGATCGTGCCGAAGATGCCCGCGGCCAGGGCGGCCCCGCTGCCCCGCAGGCTGTGGGTCTGGCTACGCAGCTGGGTCCCGATGATGGGGAAGTTGCCTAATGCCGAGTTGGTCAGCTGCCTTTGGAGGTGAGGATGCCCGGAGAGGATGAAGCCGAGGATGGTGGCGAACAACAATAGGAGGGGGAACAGCGAGAACAGGCCGTAGTAGGCCATGAGAGCGGCCTTGCCGCCGGCCTGGTCATTGCCGAATTTCTGGAACACGGCAAAGGGGAAGGCGACGACCACATGGCGCTGCTGGAACTTGTCTATTCGCCGAACGACGACTTCGGCCGGGTTCACTGAGGCCGGGCCCGACGGTACCGGCGGATCAGAGCATTGGTCGAGCTGTCGTGGCCCAGCCGATCCTCAGAGGGGCACTCGAGCTCGGGCTCGATGTCGTCAGCCAGGATCTTTCCCAGTTCGACTCCCCACTGGTCGAAGGAGTCGATGCCCCACAGGGCGCCCTCGGTGAACACCTTGTGCTCGTAGAGGGCAATCAGCTTTCCGAGGCTCTCAGGTGTGAGGCGGTCCAGGAGTATCGAGGTGGTGGGCCGGTTGCCCGGGCACACCCGATGGGGCACCTGCCAGTTGGGTATGCCCCTCCCGGACAGGGTGGAAGCGTCCCGGCCAAAGGCCAGGGCCTCGGCCTGGGCGAACATGTTGGCCGTCAGTAGATCATGGTGGTGATCCAGGTCGTGCGAGTGCCCCTGCGCCTCCACTGGATTCCAGAAACCGATGAGATCGGCCGGTACCAGCCTGGTCCCTTGGTGGAGCAGTTGATAGAAGGCGTGCTGGCCGTTGGTCCCCGGCTGACCCCAGATTATGGGAGCGGTCGGGTAGTCGACCGGGCGGCCGGCCAGATCAACGCGCTTGCCGTTGGACTCCATCTCCAGTTGCTGAAGGTAGGCGGGCAGGCGCCACAGGTACCGGCTGTAAGGCAGCACCGCCTGGGTCTGCGCCCCCAGGAAGTCGTTGTACCAGACCGACAGCAGGCCCAACAGCACCGGCAGGTTGGCCTCAAAGGGGGCAGTGCGAAAGTGCTCGTCAATTGCATGCAGGCCAGCCAGCATCTGGTCGAACTGGTCGACTCCGATGGCCAGCATGAGGGTCAGGCCGACGGCCGAGTCGTAGGAGTACCGTCCACCCACCCAGTCCCAGAAGCCGAACATGTTGGCGGTATCAATACCAAAGGCCCCCACCCCTTCGGCGTTGGTGGACACCGCCACGAAGTGCCTGGCCACCGCCCGGTCATCACCCCCCAGCCCAGCCACCAGCCATTCCCGGGCGCTGTTGGCGTTGGTGAGCGTCTCCTCGGTGTGCCAGCTCTTGGAACACACGACGAACAGGGTGCGAGCGGGATCGAGATCCCTGGTGGCCTCGGTCAGCTCTGCCCCGTCGACATTCGAGACAAAGCGAAACACTCGCCCCCGATCGCTGTAAGCCTTGAGTGCCTCATAGGCCATGGCCGGCCCCAGGTCAGAGCCCCCTATACCGATGTTCACCACATTGGTCAGTGGCTCGCCGGTGTGACCGCGCCATGCGCCGCTGCGCACGGCGTCAGTGAACTGGGCCATCCGGTCCAGCACCGAGTGCACCTCAGGCACCACATCGGCACCGTCCACCACGATCGAGGCGGATCTCGGGGCCCGCAGGGCGACATGCAACACCGCTCGTCCCTCCGAGACGTTGATCTTCTCCCCCGCGAACATGGCATCGATGCGCTGACGCAGCCCGGACTGGTTGGCCAGGGCCACCAGCAGGCCCAGGGTGTCCTCGCCCATCAAGTTCTTCGAGTAGTCGAGGTAGATTCCACAGGCCTCGGCCACCATGCGCTCGCCCCGGGCCGGATCGGCGGCGAAGCGTCCGGTCAGAGTGGTGCTCGCCGCCTGCCTGGCCTGATCCACCAGTGCCGACCAAGCCGGCTGCCGGCTGGCGGGAATTGGCTCCGATCCGGTCATGGCTGAGCCGCCGGCGCCGGGTCGTTCCATCCGCCCCGGTCGGACATGAGGGCGTTCGCCTCCTTGGGGCCCCAGGTTCCGGGCTGATAGCTGTACAGGGGCGATGACCCGTCCAGCACGCCATCCACCACCGCCCAGCCAGCCTCGACCGCGTCCTCCCGGGCGAACAGGGACGCATCACCTCGCAAGGCGTCGCCGAGCAGGCGCTCATACGGGCGCAGCTCGGCTCCCGCCGCCTGCTCATGCAGGGCCAGCTCCACCTCGTTGCCCACCATGGCCTCGCCCGGGGCCTTGACCCGAGCCCCCAGGGAGATGGTGACGTCGGGGCTGAGGCGGAACCGCACGTAATTAGGTGCTCCCGATCGGTCCTGGCCCAACACGGCCTCTGGTGGGCGACGCAGGCGAACCAGGACCTCGGTGGCAGTTGTTGGAAGGCACTTGCCGGCCCGTACGTAAAAGGGAACACCCGACCAGCGCCAGGTGTCGACGTGGCTGCGAAGGGCGGCGAAGGTCTCCACCTGGGAGTCTGGTGCCACTCCATCCTCCTCCCGGTAACCGACGAACTGGCCACGCACCACGTTGGCCGGCCGCAGGGGAGGGATGGCCCTCAGCACCTTGGCCTTCTCGTCCCGGACGTCTCCGTGCCCGTAGCCCGCCGGTGGCTCCATGGCCAGCAGGGCGACCACCTGGAGCATGTGATTCTGCACCACGTCTCGAATGGCGCCTGTCTGGTCGTAGAAGCGGCCCCTGCCCTGCACCCCGAAGCTCTCGGCCATGGTCACCTGCACGCTTGACACATAGGTGCGGTTCCAAATTGGCTCCAAAAAGGAGTTGGCGAACCGAAAGTAGAGCAGCCCCAGCACGGCCTCCTTGCCCAGGTAGTGGTCGATGCGGTAGATCGAGTCCTCCGGGAAGAAGGCGTGCAACACCTCGTTCAGCTGCCGGGCCGAGGCCAGGTCGCGACCGAACGGCTTCTCCACCACCACCCGGCCCCCTCGAGCGCATCCTGACTTGCTCAGTGCGCCCACCACGGTGGCAAACAGCGACGGGGGTATGGCCAGGTAGTGCAGGGGGCGCTTGGCCGTCCCCAGCTTGGCCCTGAGCAGGTCAAACGTGTCGGGGTCCTCATAGTCTCCGTCCACATAGTCCACCAGCCCAGCCAGGGTGGCGAAGGTCGTATCGTCCAGCATCTGGTGGTGGCGGAGACTGTCCCGGGCCCGGTCGAGCAGCCTCTCCCGGTCCCAGCCCGCCTTGGCCACCCCGATCACGGGTACCTTGAGGTGGTTGCGTCGCACCATGGCGGCCAGCGCCGGGAATATCTGCTTGTAGGCCAGGTCTCCGGTGGCCCCGAAGAACACCAGGGCGTCGGCCTGGCGGGGTGATCCGGTCCCCATCAGTGCAATCCGGCGCTGTGTGGCGCCGGCCAGTTCGGGGAAGGGTTGGCTTGCTGGCTCATGGTCGACAGGCTAGAGCAGAGGTGGTCCACAGCACCTGCTCCGCAGGGGCAACGTAGGAAGGAGCACAGATGCAACTCGGAATGGTGGGATTGGGGCGGATGGGTGCCAACCTGGTGCGACGCCTCATGGCTGCCGGCCACGACTGCGTGGTCTTCGACGTCGATCCAGGAGCGGTCGAGGCCCTCGAGAACGAGGGAGCGGTCGCCTCGTCATCCATCGAGGACTTCGTGTCCAAGCTGAGCGTTCCTCGGTCAGTGTGGGTGATGGTCCCGGCTGGGACCATCACCGAGCAGACGGTGAAGGGTGTGGCTGACCGGATGGAGGCAGGTGATGTGGTCATCGACGGGGGCAACTCCTACTACCGGGACGACATCGCCCGGGCCCAGGCCCTCGCCGAGAGGGGTGTCCACTACGTCGACGTCGGGACCAGCGGGGGGGTCTGGGGACTGGAGCGAGGCTACTGCCTGATGATCGGGGGCGAGGATCAGGTGGTCGAGCGGCTCCAGCCGCTGTTTGCTGCCATCGCACCCGGGGTCGAGGCCGCGGCTCGGACCCCGGGGCTCACCGGGGACCCATCGCCGGCCGAGCAGGGCTGGTTGCACTGCGGACCGGTGGGGGCCGGCCACTTCGTCAAGATGGTCCACAACGGCATCGAGTACGGGGCCATGGCCGCCTATGCCGAGGGCCTCAACATCTTGCATCACGCCAACGCCGGAGCCGCCCAGGGCAGTTCCGACGCCGAGACGGCGCCCCTCGAGCACCCCGAGTTCTACCGCTACGATCTCGACCTGTCAGCGGTGACCGAGGTCTGGAGGCGGGGCAGCGTTATAGCGTCCTGGTTGCTGGACCTGACCGCAGATGCCTTCGCCCAGTCACAAGATCTGCATGAGTTCGCCGGACGGGTCTCGGACTCAGGTGAGGGTCGTTGGACGGCCATCGCCGCCATTGAGGAAGGCGTACCGGCCCCGGTTCTCTCCTCTGCGCTGTATTCCCGGTTCGCCTCCCGGGACCTGGACCAGTTTGCCAACCAGGTGCTGTCGGCCATGCGCAAGGGCTTCGGAGGCCATCCCGAGAAACCGGCCGAGAAACCGGCCGAGTAACCGGCCGGGTAGGACCCGCCGGGACAAGCGCAACCCGCCCAGCTCCGGGTCTCAGACCAGGCGAGCCCCCCAGTTGGTGGTAACCGACTGGCCGGGCTCCAGGCGGATGACACCCTCGCCGGTCTGGAAGGCGTTGGGTGGGCAGGTCATGGGCTCAGTACCCAGCCCCTGTCGGCGCCGGGGCGCACTGAGGGTGTCACCGGTGTAGATCTCGATGATCGGGTAGTGCTCGTCCACCCACAGCTCGGCCCGATGGCCGTCGGGAGCGGCCAGACGTGCCCAGGCCCGTCCCGCATCATCTCGCTCCAGGTCCGTGAAGGCGAAGTCGATCTGCTGGTCCCCCAGTACCTTGCCGCCGCGGAAGTCGAATGATGTGCCCTCCACCGTTTCCTGGCCGGTCGGCAGTTGGCGGTCGTTGTCGGTGAGTATGCGGGTATCGGCCTTCAGGGTCAGCGTGCAGTCGTCGACGGGGCCCGTCCCGGGCGAGAGATAGGGATGCTGGCCGCAGCCGTAGGGGCAGGCCTGGTCGCCGACGTTGGTGGCGGTTGTCTGCACCTCCAGCCCTTCGTCACCCAACTGGTAGGCCACCTTGACGTCCAGGGTGAACGGGAAACCCATGAGCGGGTAGAGCCGGGCCTCCATGACCACCCTGCTGGGCTCCTGCTCCAGGGCCTGCCAGGACCGCCAGCGCAGAAAGCCGTGGATGGCGTTGCTCTTCTCCGGCTCAGTCAGGGCCACCTGATGGTCGGTGCCCTCGAAACGGTACCGGCCGTCGCCCAGGCGGTTGGGCCAGGGGATGAGCGGCGCCCCGTGGGCTCCGTCGCACATGGCCTCGGCCGGGTAAGGGTTCAGGACCGGTCGTCCGGCCCACTCGTAGGCACGGATGCCTCCGCCCACCTCCACGATGGTGGCTCGCTGGTCGCCACTGGTGATCTCGAACTGCTGACCCGACGGCCGTGTCTTCATCTCCGGCTGGGCCTCCATTCCCGGCTGTGCCGTCATCCCCGCTACACGAACTTCGGGTAGAGGGACATGCCACCGTCGACCACGATTGTCGTGCCGGTCACGTAACCGGCCTGGTCGCTGCCCGCCCAGGCCACCGCGGCGGCGATCTCCTCGGGCTGGCCCATGCGCCCGAGGGGGATCTCGGACTCGACCGCGTGCTTGGCCTCCGGGTCGTCCAGGACGAACTGGTTGATGGGGGTGGCGATGGCACCTGGCGCGATGTTGCATACCCGAATGCCCTTGGGAGCCAACTCGCGGGCGGCCGTCTGCATCAACAGCTTGAGCCCCCCCTTGGTGGCGCAGTAATGGGCGAAGCCGGGCCAGGGGATGAACTCGTGCACGCTGGACATGTTGACCACCACCCCGTGGCCGGCACCGGCCATGACCTTGGCCGCCTCCCGCAGGCAGAGGAAGGCGCCGGTGAGATTGGTCCGGATGACCGCTGACCAGTCCTTCTCGGACATCTCCAGCAACGGGATCTGCTTCTCGATCCCCGCATTGTTCACCAGCAGGTCCAGGCCCCCGAGTCTGTCGGCGGCCTGGCTCACCATGGCCACCACTGCGTCCTCGTCACCGACGTCGGCCCGTATGGCCAAGCCGGTGCCCCCGGACCGCTCGACTGATCGAACGACCGCCTGGGCGTCGTCGGCCTCCTTGTCCGAGTAGTAGTTGACGCATACCGAGGCCCCTTCCTGGCCCAGCCTCTCGGCGGTGGCCCTGCCAATCCCGCTCGAGGCTCCGGTGACCAGGGCCTTGCGTCCTTGAAGAAGCATGAAGCGAACCTACCCGATGACCGACTACCCCGTCCCTTGCTCAGGTGGCAAAGCGGGCGGCATCAGCTTCCTTGAACTCCAGACCCAGGCCAGGCCGGGAGCGGTCCGGGCGAAGTACGCCACCGGGCTCAGGTTCGAGGACACCGTCGAAGAAGATGCGCTCGATGCGCTCGTGGTCGTGGAAGTACTCGAGATGGCGCAGGTGCCAGATGGCGGTACAGGCGTGGGCGCTCACCTGGGGAGCGCAGTGAGCTGAGAGGTCCATACCGCGGGCGTCGCAGAGAGCGCCCACCATCAAGAAGCCAGTGATGCCGCCGCAGCGGGTCACGTCGGCCTGGAGGCAGTCCACCGCCCGGGCGTCCAGCATCCGCTGGAAGTATGGAAGGTCATAGCCGTACTCGCCGGCCGTGATATCAAGCCCTGGCGGCCCGTGCTCCACCAGGAGGTGCAGCCCTTCCAGGTCGTCCGAGCTGACCGGTTCCTCCAACCAGGTCACCCCGGCTTCGGCGTAGCAGCGGGCCCAAGCCAGGGCCTGCTTGCGCTGGTAGGCGCCGTTGGCGTCCACGAACAGGGTGGCTCGGCCGCCGATGGCATCCAGGGCAACTCGGAGACGATCGCCATCTTGTTCGGGATGACGTCCCACCTTCATCTTGACCCGAGGGATGCCCGCCTCGACCCAGCCCGCCAGCTGGTCGGCCAGGGTCGCCAAAGTGTACGAGGTGAACCCCCCGCTGCCGTAGATGGGGACAGTCTCGTGAAAGGCGTCGATGGCCACTACCAATGGCACATTCAGCAGGCGCGCCTTGAGATCCCAGAGGGCCACGTCCACCGCCGAGATGGCGGTGCCGACGATGCCGGGCCGCCCCAGGTTGCGGATGGCATGGACCATGGCATCCCAGGAGGCCCCGACGGCCAGGGCATCCCGGCCCTTCACCACGCCGGCCAGCTTGGAACTGATCACTGTGGCCGCGGCCGGGCCGGCGTAGGTGTAACCAATCCCAGTACGGCCGCCGGCTCGGGCTCGGACAAGCACCATAGTGGTGGAGTCCCAGGTCAGGGTACCATCGGACTCCACCTGATCGGTTGGAATCTCGTAGACCGAGACATCCAGGCCCTCGATGGGGATGTTGTCGCCGGCGGTGGTGGACATGACCAAGACCTACCCTGGGGACCAGCCCCGGGAAACGAGGGCAGCGTCCACCTCCGCCTCTCCCCCAGGCGACTTGAGCCTGCTGTTCAGGTCAGCGTCACCATATTGTCGCGATGCACGATCTCGGTCACTCCCTCGCCCGGTAGGTCGCTGGTGCGCCGACCTATCCACCGGGCCACCTGGTGAGATGGGTGGCGCACCAGGCCCTTGGCGAAGACCGTCCCGTCTGGTCCCTCGATCTCCACCGCCTGGTCAGCCGAGAAGTCCCCCCGCACCCCCACCACCCCGGCTGGCAGGAGCGAGCTTCCCCGCTCGCTGAGGGCAGCTCGGGCACCGGCGTCCACCACCAGCGTGCCGGAGGCACCGATCGCGAAGGCGATCCACAACTTGCGGGCCGACAAGTGCCGGTCATGGGCCCGCACAGCGGTTCCCACTCCGACCTCCCCAGCCACCGCACCCGCCAATACGCCCGGGCGAGCGGCAGCTGCGATGATCACCGCCACCCCTGACCAGGCGGCAATTCGCGCCGCAGCCAGCTTGGACGCCATGCCGCCGCTGCCCCGGGCGCTCCCGGGGCCCCCGGCCACGGCTTCCAACTGGTGATCGATCTCAATCACTTCCTCGATGAGACTGGCCTGGCTGTCCAAACGGGGATCGGCGCTGAGCAGCCCCGTGGTGTCGGTGAGCAGGACCAGCAGGTCAGCCCCCACCAGGTGAGCCACCAGTGCGGCCAGGCGGTCGTTGTCCCCGAAGCGGATCTCGTCGTCGGCCACGGCATCGTTCTCGTTGACCACCGGGACCACCCCCAACTCGAGCAGTCGAGCAAGGGTCTGGCGAGCGTGCAGGTACTGCTGGCGATGGGTGAAGTCGAGGGGCGCCAGCAGGACCTGTCCGGCCGCCAGGCCCTGGCGCTCCAGCACGTCGTTGTAGACCCGCATCAGCCGGATCTGGCCCACTGCGGCAATGGCCTGCAAGGTGGCCAGGTCGGTCGGTCTGTCCCGCCCCATCCCGAGCTTGGCCAGAGCCGGCAGCCCAGCGGTGATGGCGCCTGACGTCACGATCACCACTTGGTGGCCGACGACTTTGAGGTCGGCCACCTCGCGGCAGAGCTTCTCAATGGCCGCCTCGTCGACCGAGCCATCGGCATCGGTCACCGACGAGGTGCCCATCTTGACCACCACGATCACGGATCGGGCTCGTAGGTGAAGGCGAAGCCCCCAATGCGCACACCGTCTCCGTGGCGGGCCCCGGCGCGGGCCAAGGCGCGGAACACACCCATGCGGCGCAAACGGTCCTGTGCGTAGTCGAGGGCCTGGGCATCGGTAAGGTCGCTGAGCGCCACCGCCCGCTCGGCTGTTCGTCCGAGGACGATAAAGGACCCATCCCCATTCCGTTCCACCTCGAACCCCTCGGGCTCGGGTCGATGGATGACGATTCCCTCGGCGGCCGGCTGCTCCTGTCTCGATCCGTTGACCAGATGAGCGAGGTGACCGAGGAAGCCAGGCAGCCCGGCACCAGTGACCGCTGAGATCGACACCGGCGGCTGACTGGTGCCACCCGTTTGCGTCATCATTTCCGACAGCACATCAGTCTCCGACACCAGATCGGTTTCCGTGAGCAGGTCGGTCTTGGTTCCCACCACCAGCCGAGGACGCTCCAGCAGCTCAGGTCGGTAACTACCGAGCTCGTGCAGGAGTATCCGCTCCTGGTCCTGTGGGGAACGGCCGTCGGCGGCGGCCAGGTCAACCAACACCACCAGAGCACGCGCCCTCTCCACGTGGCGCAGGAAGCGGTACCCGAGGCCGCGTCCCTCACTGGCCCCTTCGATCAGCCCGGGAATGTCGGCCACCACCACCTCGGTCGCGTCAGCACCCGAGCCCACCCTGACGACCCCCAGGTGTGGCCGCAGGGTAGTGAAGGGATAGTCGGCCACCGGAGATCGAGCCGCTGAGATACGGGATATGAGTGTGCTCTTGCCGGCGTTGGGAAAGCCGACCAGGGCGACATCGGCCATCAACTTGAGCTCGAGGTCCAGCCAGCGCTCCTCTCCCACCTCCCCCTGCTCGGCGAAGGCCGGCGCCCGTCGCCGGTTGGAGAGGAAACGGGCGTTTCCCTTGCCGCCTCTCCCCGCTCTGGCGGCCATCCACCGGTCGCCGGCGTGGGCCAGGTCGGCCAGCACCACACCATCTGGGCCGCGAACCACCGTTCCCTCGGGCACGTCGACCAGCGCATCGGCACCGGCCGCACCGTGGCGAGCCTTGCCCCGGCCGTGGGCACCATCGCCGCCCCGGCGATGAGGATGATCCCGAAAAGCCAGCAGCGACGCCACCCTTCGGCTTGCTGTGAGCCAGACGTCGCCACCCCGGCCTCCGTCACCGCCGTCGGGGCCGCCCTTGGATACGTGGGCCTCCCGGCGGAATGACACCGCGCCAGCCCCACCATCTCCGGCCTTGGCGTGGAGCTGGGCCTCGTCGACAAACCCGGCCATCGATGCAAGCCTACCGGCCTCCACTCGTCAGATAGGATGGGTTGTCCGGTGCGGAGCTCCGCCTCGTCACCTGGACCTGTGGTGCAGCCTGGAGTGCACGCCGGCCTGTCAAGCCGGAGGTCGCGGGTTCAAATCCCGTCAGGTCCGCTCGTCTTGTCCGCCGGCTCGGCCTAGAATCGGAGCACAGCCCGGTCGGGTAGCTCAGTTGGTAGAGCGCGCGCCTGAAAAGCGCGAGGTCACCGGATCGATGCCGGTCCCGACCACCCAGCTCAGACGCCGTGTGCGTCGAGCGCCCGGAGGAACTGATCGGCAATCATCGGCTGGGGGCTCCGGCAGGCCGGACACGAGACCGAGGTGCCCGGGATGTTGAGCCACCAGCCGGCCACCGTGGCCGCGGTGGCCTGGGCTGCGGCCAGCATCTCGGAGCCAGTGATCGTGGCGCCGTTGGGGCCGGTGGACAGGCCAGCCAGCACCACCACTCCCGGATGAGCAGCGCCGGCCTGGCTGGCGGCGTTGCTTACCAACGACGAGTAGGACCCCGCGTTGGTCTCCAGAGATTGCGCCTGGATCTCGACCACATCGCCGTAGCCGGCGGCCATCCCGGCCAGATTGCAGCGCAGGTACCTCTGGGCGTAGGTCCCGCTCCCGCAGCTGAGCCCACTTACCAGGTCCGGAGCCGGAGCCATGACGGTAGTGAGGCCCTGGGAATGAGCCAAGGCGGAAAACTGCTGCTCGTAGTACTGCGGATCCTGCTGCTCGGCCGTGGGAGTCAGCGACCAACCCTCGTTGTCATACACCGCCGCCTGCAGGCCACTTGGCAGCCCACCGGCAGCCACTGCCCAAGCGAACGCCGCCTCGCTGGCGAAGTGCTCGGTCGAGGTACTGGACCAACCTGGTGGCGAGGATCCGAGCAACAAGGTTCCGGGCTGGTTGAGGTAGGCCCTGGCAATCGCGGGGTCGATCGACTGGAGTTGGCTGGCCGCGTTGCCGGTGATCATCCAGCGGTGGCTCACCACAGTGGCGCCTGCTGCAGTGACTGGGCCCAACGCCATGCCCGCCACCGCCCCGACCAGCAGAGCGATCAGATGGGGACGGGCAACCGATCGGCGGCCGGCTGATCGGTTGCCGGCCGCCGGAGCCCTCCGGTGCGCACCCGCACCGGGCGAGTGGGAAGGGAGAGCAGTCCTTCGAGAGTGAAGACTCGCCTGGCGACCGTGAAGGGATACCAAAGTGCCAGCCAGCCTACCTGGCGCAGGAAACCATTACCAATGGCAAGCCCGGCGGCCACCAGGAACGTTGGAGCGGCGGAAACCACATAGAAGATCAGGAACGGCCCGAGGCGGTGGGATAACGACGGCGTCAGGATGACCGACTGAAGGCCGTGCAGATATACGAGCGGGCGCAACAGTGACGTCACCCTGACCATGCTCGTCCTCAGGTAGAGAAACCATGTGCGCGGGCACCGATTGCCGGCCAGCAATGGGGAATGCCGGGCCATTACCTGAGTACCGGACCGGTTCCAGCGGGTGCGCTGCTCTCGCAGCCCAGCAAGAGTCGTGGGGACGTCCTCGAAGTCGCGTATTCGGGGGTCGACCACGGCCCGGTAGCCAAGCCGCCCCAATTGCATGGTGAGGTCGGCGTCCTCGCCGTTCATACCGCTGACGAATCCGCCGACCTCCAGCGCCCCCCGGCGGCGAAAAGCAGTGAAGGTCCCAGGTATACAGGCCACCGCGTCGGCCCGCTGCTGGGCCAGGCGGGCAAATGTGAAGTTCAACAGGCACTCGAACAGCCGGACCCGACTGATCCAGCCACTGAGGTCGGGGCGGGGCAGACTGAGGGCGCCCACCGTGCCGACCAGAGGATTGGCGAACCAGGCAGGCAGGGGCAGCAGGGCATCTTCGGCCACCACCACGTCAGCGTCCACTCGCACGACGATCTCCGTTGTCGCCCGGCTGAGGGCCTGGTTGAGTGCAGCTGCCTTGCCGTTGTGGCTACCTTCCACCAACTCCCCGGTGGCCGCCTCGAAGTCCTGCATGGCCGAGACAACGATCTCGGCAGTGCGATCAGTCGAGCCGTCGTCGGTCAGGATCACCCTTACCGGCCCGCCGTAATTGCCGGCCGCCCGGTCGATAGAATCCAGGGTCAGGGCGATTCCGGCCTCCTCGTTGAAGGCGGGGATTATCACGGTGAGCCCGGGAGCGTTCAGAGGGGCCGGGCCCGGCTGTGGGCGGCTGCCCATGGCCATGAGAAAGAGGTAAAGGCCGTCGAGAATGACCGGATAGCCGAGCAGGACCAGCACTCCGAGCACCGGGTGGGGGCCGGCCACCCTGGTGGCCAGGGCGTCGAGAGCGACCAGCACCAACAACACGGCCGCCGTCAGAGCGCTGGCGAACACCACCTTGTCGGTCCGGTAGGGCGGGCGGCCGACCGGTACGGCGGTGGGCCGAGGCAGGACGAGGGTGGTGGCCAGGATCCGCAACATCACCAGGACGGCGGCCCCCAAGTTCACGACCGTGCTGGCAAAGGCATACGGGCCGGTGGGCAGGCCGGCCGATGCCGACAATGCCACCACCAAGGCGTCCAGGCACAAGCTGAGGACAATGAAGGCGATGGCGTGGGCCGCCACCATCGCCCGCCGGCCGGCGCTGGCTCGCAGGGCCACGGCAAAGCAGAGGATGTCGACGATGACCACCAGGCGCAGGCCACCATCCAGGTGCCTGGCGTAGGCAGCCACCAACGACGACTGACCCAGGGCGATCAGGGCAACCTTGCCCACCAGGCGGGCGTAGGCGGGCCCCAGCCCGGGCAGCACCCCGACCAGGATGCTGGACACCACGACGAAGAGAATGTAGAAGGACGCGGTGCGGGTCAACCGAACCGGCCGGGGACTGGGGAGCACTACCTTTGCCATGCCGTCTCCCTGATCCTCGGCCGAGGCTCGACCGAGGGCCCCGCACACCAACAGGACGGCAATGACCACGTCGCCCACCAGGACGGCGGTGCCGCCCGGGCTCAGACCGCCCACTGGGTGAAATCCCGGTGATCACTGACGGCCAGCACCCTCGCCTGGTTGGCAGGGCCGCCCCGCGCCTGGTTGCTATCGCCGCCTTGATCGTGTCGGCCATGATTCTGGGCGCGTGCGGCACCGGTCAACGGCGGGGACTGCCTGCGACCCCTCGTCCGAACCAGGCCACCACTAGCCGGCCGGCCCCGACCGGTAAACCCGGTCAGCCCGCCACTGCCCAGACGTGGATCTTCACCGAGCGGGCCCTGCGACAGGTGACAGCCGACCCCACCGTGCTTCATCTGCTGGAACGGGGAAGGATCTTTGAGATCCTCCAGCCCGGTCACCCGCCCCTCGCCGGACTGGCGGTCGTCCCCACGGCCAAGTTCGCCAGCTACCAGGCCATGTCCTCCGCCTTGGCCAATGGGAGCATCGACCCGTGGGTGAAGGCGATCTTGTACGACAACGAGTCGTGGGCTGCCACCCCGCCCGACGAACAACAAGCGCCTGGTCCCTTTATGGCCAAGGCGGGGGCGCTCGTCCATCAGCACCACCTGATCTTCCTGGCCAGCCCGGCCCTGGACCTCACCACCGTGCTCCAGCCCGGGGTGACATCCCGGGACCAGGCATACCTGCACCTCGGACTGGCCCAACAAGCCGGGCGGGTCGCCGACGTGGTGGATGTCCAGGCTCAAAGCGTCCAGCGTGACACCACCGCCTACGCCCACCTCGTCGGCCAGGCTGCGGCCCAGGCACACCAGGCCAACCCCAGCGTGGTGGTGGTGGCTGGCCTGAGCACCAATCCCACCGGGGCCCCGGTTACCTCCGACCAGCTGTTGGCAGCGGTCCATGCCGCCGGGTCGGCGGTCCGGGGTTACTGGGTGAACATTCCCTCCCCCGGACCCAGCTGCCCGGGCTGCGCCAGCCCTCGCCCTGACCTCGCCATCAGCTTGCTGACCACGGTGGCTGGCCAACCTGGCTAGGCCCTGCTCGATTGCCCCCGCGGAGCCCCCTGCGGGGCCCTGCCCACAACCCATCACCGGCCGGGTCGCAGGACAACCGAGCCCGTCATGCCCGGCAGCACTCCCTGAGGGGCCGCCTGCTCCAAGCGCAGGCGGACGTCGTAGACCACTGCGCCACCTACCGACAATGGGTTGGGCACCACCTGGGTGACGACGCAGCCCAACTTGCTACCCCTCAGGGCAGCCAGCGAGAAAACCGCATGCTCACCCGGGTGCACAGAGCTGATCTGTGACTCCGGTACCTGGGCCGTGACCTGCCAGCGGGGCCACTGATCAATAGTGACCACCGGTGCGTAGGGATCTGCGCGGGAGTTGGTGTTGCTCGGAGTGGAGGGAAACAGCTGCAGGGAGGACTGACCGGACACCGCCGTTCCCTGCGGTCGGTAGATACGCACGCCCATGCTGTCCACCGTCTCGCCCGGGGTGCCGGATACCGCCACCACCAGTCCATCCACCGGAGACGCCAGCGAACTCTGGGCAGCCGTTTGGCTCTGGCGTTGCTTGTCCACTGCCAGCTGAGCCTGATCTCGAGCGAGATCAGCCCGGACCACATCCACCTGGGCGATGGCGTGGTAGTCGACCTTGAGCAACTGCTCGAGCTGATTCAGCTGGGCCTGGTCGGCCGCCAGGGTGGCCTGGTCATTGGCCACGGCCGTCGCCTCCGACGCAGCAGCCTGGGTGGCCACCACCTGTCCCTTGGTCACCCGCTGGCCGGGCCTGACCATGATGGTGGCCAAAGGACCAGAGTTCTGGAAATTGAGGTTGACCTGATTGGTCGGCTCGACCACCGCCGGGATGGACTTGGCCGCCGAGTCGAGAGCGTTGATGGTAAGGGCAACAGCCACCGCGGCGGCCACCGCCAGGGCTGCCACCACGAGCGCCCGCCTGCGGGAGGTCGTTCCCGGTGCCGCCCCGAGGGCCACCGCTCTGGGCCGGCTGCTGCCCCGAGCCGCTTCTTCGAGGGGTTCCGACCTCAGCGAGGCTGGCTTGGGCGGCTGTGAATTGAGGACCCGAGTCTCCAGGGTCCGAACGATCCCCGTCACCGCTACCCGACCTCGACGGGCGATGGCCGCCGATCCATTGCCAGTGGCCGAGCCGCCGCCGGATGCCACGTGGCCCCCCCTTCCCGGGCGCCCCCGCTCGCTGACCTTCTCTCGGGGAAGCTCCGCTCCGGCCGAGGCTTCGCCACTGCGGACCGAAGCCGCCAATACCGGCCCCGTCACCCGGCCGTGGCGACTCGTCGTGCCATTCCCGCTCGCTCGCCCATCGTTGGCGCGCTCTTCAAGCAGTGTCGGGTCCAGCAGCAGCGGGTCGATCCGATGGGCGTGGGACAGCACCGTTTGCAGGACGCTCTCCACGAGGGATTCCCCTAGGCGGTGGGGGGACGGCCCCAGGTCAAACCTGGCATTGGCGGTCCCATTGAGGGGGTGATCCTCCTCGGCCTCGAGCCGCGGGCCGGGCAGGTGTCGAATCTCTACCGGAGGTCCCTCCTGAGCCCAGCAGTGAGCCACCAGGCCAGCCAGCTGGTTGAGGTTGAACTGCTCGGTGAATTGGTTGAACAGGCGGCACTCCCCGGGCCGCGCCGGGTCGTCGAGGGCCAGGCGAATACCGGCCATTGTGTCCCGGATGTCGATGTAGGCGCGAATCTGATTGCCATTGCCGTAGATGGTGAGGGGGCGGCCGGAGGCGGCCTGCACGCAGAATCGGTTGAAGGCCGTACCCCAGACAGGGTCGTAGTCGAAACGGGTGGCCAAGGCGGGGTCGCGCTCGGTCTCGAACGTCTCCGTGCCGTAGACAATCCCCTGATTGAGGGTCGTGGCCCGGATGCCCCAGTTCCGACAGCTCAACGCGATGTTCTGGCTGTCGACCACCTGGGAGAGATGGCCAAAGGTCTCTGGACCGGTGGGACGGGGCAGCCGGTCGCCACGATCACCGTGGGTGACGGTGCTGTGACCCTCTTCGATGTCGATATCGGGTTGCCCCGGGTCTCCCATCGAACCCAACTTGACGAGGTGACAGTCTGGAACGTGGCGTTGTAGGGAGAACAGCAGGTTGAGGTTTCCCACTATGTTGTTCGTCTGGGTCCTGACCGTGTGCTCCTGGTCGTCCATGGACAAAGCGGCGCTGCGCTGCTCGGCCAGATGGACGACGGCGCCCGGCTGGAAACCGGCTATCAGGGCGTCCAGCGACTCAGCGTCGCAGAGATCGACCTTGTGCCAGTGCACCAACTCGCCAGTCAGTTCGGCCCAACGTGCAGCGCGTTGCTCCATGGACCGGATGGGAACGAGACTGCGCGTGCCATGCTCCTTGTCCCACCCTCGGCGGGCAAGGTTGTCGGCTGCGGCCACCTGATGGCCCGCCTGCGAAAGGTGGAGGACAAGAGGCCAGCCGAGAAGGCCGTCCGCCCCGAGTACGAGGACTCTCCTGCTCGTGGTCATCCCGGACTCTTCCCTTACGTTCTTGGTGCCACGAGTGGCGGGAGCATTATCGCCATACGCACAGCAGGCCAACAACCCGCCGGTGCCGTTCCACCATGCTACCGGAAGCCGTTGGCACTACCCAGCCACCCACCCCCGGTTCCGGTCCGTTGACCAATTTGACCAACAGGCCACTTGGTACCCGTCTCCCCGCGGACAGTGCCCGGCACGAGGCTCAGCTCGCCTCCAACACGTCGAGGCAGCGATGGATCTCCGAGGCCCGAAAGCGCCGGTGACCGCCCAAGGTCCGTACCGCACTGATCTTGCCGGCGCGGGCCCAGCGGGTCACCGTCTTGGGGCTCACCCGAAAGATGGCAGCAACCTCGCCAGGGGTGAGCAGGGTGTCGGGCAGGGCGTCTTGGGTGCTCATTGTCTGGTCTCGATCCTGTATGCGCAACATGTGCGGTTTGTCCCCTTGAGGGTACGTCGAGACCACTAGGCGAGTCGATGGCCGAAAAGGGCCATTTGAGGGCACCAGGCTGACTAGTCATCCTCGGGGGCTTCGCCCCCCAGTGCCCCCCCAAAGACAACGTCCCCGCCTTCGGCGGGACGTCCTACACCAGGTGGACCTGACCGCTGCCGACCTCTACTTGGCCCACCACCGCAGCCGGCTGGCCGTGGCCAGCCAGGGTGGCCACGGCCGTCTCCGCCTCGGATGGGGGGACCACGACGATCATTCCCATGCCCAGGTTGAACACCGCCTCCATCTCGGCATCGGTGATGCCCCCGGCCCGCTGGATCACGCCGAAGATCTCCGGCCTGACCCAGGTGGAGCGGTCGACCACTGCGTCGCAGTAGTGGGGCAGAGCGCGACTCAGGTTGGCTGGGATGCCGCCCCCGGTTATGTGGGCCACCGCCCGGACGGCAATCGTCCGCCCCAGCCCCAGCAGCGCCGGCGCATAGATCACCGACGGCTCCAGCAACTCGTCAGCCAGGGTGCGGCTGGTCCCCGGCCAGGCCGGCTCTTCGAGGCGGCGACCAGATCGCTCGAGCAGAACCTGGCGGGCCAGCGAGTAGCCGTTGCAGCGAAGCCCCGACGACGCCAGTCCCACCAGCACATCGCCAGCGCTCACCCGCTCCGGGCCGAGGATCTGGTCCCTCTCCGCGGCCCCCACCACAAAGCCAGCCAGGTCGAACGCCCCCGGCGCCATGGCGCCAGGATGCTCGGCCATCTCGCCACCGATCAGGGCACAGCCGGCCTGCCGGCAGCCGGCGGCCACACCAGCCACGATCACCTCAGCCACCTCCGGGTCGAGGTGGCCCATGGCCAGGTAGTCGAGCATGAACAGCGGCTCCGCTCCCTGACAGACCACATCATCGACGCACATGGCCACCAGATCCACCCCGATGGTGTCGTAGCGCCCGGCCGCGGTGGCCAGCGCCGCCTTGGTGCCCACCCCATCGGTGCTCGACACCAGGACTGGTTCCCGCCACCGCCCGCCAGGAAGCGCAAAAAGGCCCCCGAAGCCGCCGATGCCGCCGATCACCTCCGGACCCGCGGTCGATGCCACCACCGCCCGGATCCGCTCCACCGCCTCCTCGCCCGCACCCACGTCCACCCCGGCCCCGGCATAGGTGGCGCCGAGTGGTTCAGCCACCCTGGTGAACAACCTCGAGAACCCGGGCGCCATTGCCGTCACCGCCAAGGGCAACCGGGACCTCCACCGGGTACACCCCGGTCATGCAGGCGTCGCAGAACCCCGATCCCGGGGCCCCGATGGCAGCCACCAGGTTCTCCAGGGTGAGGTAGGCGAGCGAGTCCACCCCCAGATAGTCCCGTATCTCCTCGACCGACAGCCGAGCCGCCATCAGCTCGTCACGGCTGGGGGTGTCGATGCCGTAATAACAGGGCCAGGCAAAGGGGGGAGCCGAGACTCGCAGGTGGACCTCGGTGGCGCCCGCCTCGCGCAGCATGCCCACCATGGCCCGGGCGGTTGTGCCCCTCACCACTGTGTCGTCCACCACCACCAGGCGCTTGCCGGAGATGTTCTCCTTGAGGGGGTTGAGCTTGCGGCGCACCCCCCTGGCCCTGGCCTCAGGAGTGGGGGCGATGAAGGTCCGCCCGATGTAGCGGTTCTTCACCAGGCCCTGGCCGTAGGGAATACCGCTGCGCCGGGCATAGCCCTCGGCCGCCGGGATGCCGGAGTCGGGAACACCCATGACCAGGTCGGCAACGACTGGTGCCTGATCGGCTAGACGTTCCCCCATTCGCCTCCGGGCCCCGTGGACCTCTTTACCGTAGAGCTGGCTGTCCGGACGGGCCAGGTACACGAGCTCGAAGATGCACAACTTGGGATCTATACGCTCGGGCGGGAACGGATGGACCGACCGAGGGCCGTCAGCATCGATGATCAGCATCTCACCCGGCTCCACCTCCCGCACTACATGGGCCCCTACCGTATCGAGGGCCGGCGTCTCCGA
The DNA here is from genome assembly GCA_003244275.1 of Acidimicrobiales bacterium. GTDB lineage: Bacteria > Actinomycetota > Acidimicrobiia > Acidimicrobiales > QHCF01 > QHCF01. The sequence continues at coordinate 8,819 of QHCF01000178.1, read as the reverse complement.
GGCCAGCACCCATCCACCGGCATCGAGCTTCCCGAAGCAGAGGGGCCGAAAGCCATTGGGGTCGCGCACTCCGATGAGCCGGCCGGAGTCCATGACCACGAAGGAGAAGGCTCCCGCCAGAAGGGGGAGCACCTTGGTCAGGGCTGCTTCCAGGCCGTCCCCGACGGCCTGGCCCTGGCTGTCAGTGGCGAAAGCCCTGGCCACCAGCTCGGCCACCAGGTCGCTGTCGCTGGCCACCGTGCCCGGCAGCATCCCGGCCCCGGCCGCCAGGGCCTCGGTATTGGTGAGGTTGCCGTTGTGGCCCAGGGCGAAGCCGGTGGTACCGACCTCCCGATAGACCGGCTGAGCGTTGCGCCAGGTGCTGGAGCCAGTGGTGGAGTACCGGGTGTGACCGATGGCCAGATGGCCCTGGAGGGCGCCCACCGTACGCTCGTCGAACACGTTGGTGACCAGGCCCATGTCCTTGACCACGGTGAGGGTGTCGCCGTCACTCACCGCCATGCCGGCCGATTCCTGACCCCGGTGCTGCAAAGCGTAGAGGCCATCGAAAGTCAGCTGGGCCACCGGTGCTCCGGGAGCCAGGACCCCGAAGACACCGCAGGCATCCTTGGGCGAATCGTCATCCAGGCGGTGACCGTCCGGGCGCCAGCCATCGAGATGATGGCCCACTGCGCCCCAACGGTGGCCCGTCACTACCTCATCCTCCCACAGCCAGAAGCGGTACCGGTAACCCGATCAGCCTACCCCGGCGGCACCACCGACCCGCTCCTCAGGCCGCCCGGGATTGCGTCCCGCCAGGCGGTCACCACCTCGTCGACGGCCAGGTCGACCAGCCCGTCGATGACCAGGCGGTCCCCCCCGGCGGTGCCCAGCACAGCCGCCGGTACCCCGGCTGCCGAGGCGCGAACCATCACCTCGGCCGGGCGGCCAGTACACACGACCACCCGGGAGGCCGACTCGGAGAACAGCTCGTCATGGTTGGCCACCCCGTCCACCCGGAGACCCACCAAGGAGTGAGCCACCAGCTCAGCCAGGGCCACCGCCAAACCCCCGTCAGAAACATCGTGAATGCCCGCCACCAAGGCGCCTTTGCCAAATTCTCTGCCAAAAAGGGCTTCCTCGGTAACCAGTCCCCTGGCCACCTCCACCAGGGTGGCATGGGCAGCCAAGTCCAGCGAGGGCAGCACCCCGCCGCGGTGCCCCCGCCGCTCTACCGCCCAACGGGAACCCCCCAGGCCCGACCCGAGTCCGCCCATCAGGACCAGGGTGGCCCCGGCGACGAGGGCAACACCCGGTGGGCGGCGCGCCAGATGCTCGATCACTCCCACCACGCCGACTACCGGCGTCGGGTCGATGTCGACACCCTGACTCTCGTTGTAGAGGCTCACGTTGCCTCCGATCACCGGGAGCCCGAGCCCCCGGCAGGCTTCGGCCATGCCGTCCACCGTCTCCGACAGCTGCCACATGACCTCCGGATGCTCAGGGTTGCCGAAGTTGAGACAGTCGACCAGGGCCATCGGCCGAGCCCCGGTGCAGGCCACGTTGAGGGTGGCCTCGGCCACGACCATGGCCGCTCCCCGGCGCGGGTCGACCGCGCACCAGCGACTGTTGCCGTCGGTGCACAACGCGATGGCTCGACTTGAAGACGGCACCCCGGGGGCCTTGAGCCGCAGGACGGCGGCATCTCCTCCTGGGCCTTCGACGGTGTTGAGGAACAGCTGATGGTCGTACTGGCGGTAGATCCAGGAGGGATCGGCCAGCAGCGCCAACAGGTCGGCGCCGCAGTCAGCAGGTGGCGACAGTCCACCTGGGTCGTCCGCCCATCGAGCAGCCAGGTCGCTGGGGGGGGCCAGGGGCCGGGCGTAGACGGGGGCCTGGTCGGCCAGCGAGGCGGCGGGAACGTCGGCCAGCACCGGCCCCTCCCAGCCATCCACCACCCGGAGACGACCGCCTGGCGTGACCCGCCCCACCACCGTGGCCCGAACGGCCCAGGTGGCGCACACCGCCATGACCGCGTCGAGGGCATCAGGGCTTACGATGGCCAGCATCCGCTCCTGGCTCTCACTGGTCATCACCTCGAAGGCCTCCATGTCCGGCTGGCGCCTGGGCACGGCAGCCACATTGAGGTCCATGCCCACCCCGCCCCGGGACGCCGTCTCGCTGGCCGCGCAGGTGAGCCCGGCTCCCCCGAGATCCTGGAGCCCTACCACCAACTCGGCATCCAGGAGAGCCAGGCAGGCCTCGATGAGGCGCTTCTCCTCGAACGGATCGCCCACCTGAACGCTGGGCCGCTTGGCCGCGTCTTCGTCCAGGGGTAATTGTGACCTCTGGACGGGCGAACCGGTGGGGGCGCCGCGGCTGGCAAAGCCGGCGGAGGCCAGAACGCTGACCCCGCCAATGCCGTCCCGGCCGGTGGCGGCTCCAAGGAGCACGGCCAGGTTCCCGATACCTGACGCCCGGCCCAGTACTAGGCGCTCGATCGGCATCACTCCCAGGCACAGCACATTGACCAGAGGATTGGCCGAATAGCAGGGGTCAAAAGCCACCTCTCCGCCTACCGTGGGCACCCCGACAGAGTTGCCGTAGCCGGAGATCCCGCTCACCACGCCGTCAAGGAGCCACCGGTTGCGAGGGTTGCCTTCCAAGGGCCCAAAGCGCAATGAGTCCATGATGGCGATGGGTCGGGCACCCATGGTGAAGATGTCTCGCAGGATGCCTCCCACCCCGGTGGCGGCCCCCTGGTATGGCTCGATCGCCGACGGGTGATTGTGGCTTTCGATCCTCACTGCGACCGCTATGCCGTCCCCGGCATCGATCACCCCGGCATTCTCACCTGGGCCCACCAGGACGCCTTGGCCTTCGGTTGGGAGCCGGCGCAGATGCGAACGGGACGACTTGTATGAGCAGTGCTCACTCCACATGACTGCATACATGGCCAGTTCGATATGGTTGGGCAGTCGTCCGAGGACTCTCTCGATGGCCGCTTCCTCATCGTCGGTTAGCCCAAGGGCACGATGCAGCGGAGCGACCACCAAGCCAGCATAGTTCGGCCCCACAGTTCGAACTTGAATAGACCGGGTGTTTCAGGGAATACTAGAGCAATGCCCACAACCAGCAATGGAGCCGGGGCCCATCGTCCGGGTCCCAAATCTCCCATGAGTCAAGCCCACAAAGATGCCCTGGCGGTCGGGCGGGAGCAGGGACGCACGATACGGCGTTACCTCGAGGGCCTCGAAGCCAATAAACCCAAGCGTGGACGCAAGCGCACTCCAGAGAGTGTGAAGCGACAGTTGGCGACGGTGGAGGAGCACCTGGCCAGCGCCGATGCCCTGTCCCACCTGCACCTGGTGCAGGAGCGCGAGGATCTCCAACGGGAGCTGGCTCGCCAGAACCCGTCGACCGACCTCTCCGCCCTCGAGGCGGACTTCATCAAGGTGGCGCGTGAATACTCCGAGCGCAAGGGCATCAGCTATTCGACCTGGCGCAAAGCCGGCGTTGATGCCCGCACCCTGCGGGACGCCGGCATATCCCGAGCGCGAGGAAGCGGGAAGACCAACGGCTGAAGGGTGCACGCGCTGCCTTCTCATCCTACTCTGAGGAGCCCTACTCAGGGTAGGATTGCACCACCACGATCGAGCAGCGCACCCAACAACGGCTGCCCATCGGTCGATCCCAGGAGCTGATTGCACGCCCTCTCGGGATGAGGCATCACTCCCACCACGTTGCCATCCCGGTTGCAGATGCCAGCAATGTCGGCTCGGGAGCCATTGGGGTTGTCGAGGTAGCACAGCACTATTCTTTCCTCGGCCCGCAACTCCGCCAGGGTCCGGTCATCACAGACATAGCTTCCCTCGAAATGGTTGATGGGTAGCCGGAGCACCTCACCCACGCCAGTCCGGTGGCTCAACCAGGAACGATCCGAATCGATCCTGACCTCCACGGTCGTACACACAAACTTGAGATGACGATTCCTCTGGAGGGCGCCTGGGAGGAGGCCAGCCTCGGTGAGGACCTGGAAGCCATTGCATATCCCCAACACCGGACCGCCATCGGCAGCAAAGGCGGTGACTGCCCCCATCACCGGGGAGAATCGGGCGAGGGCCCCCGGCCGCAGGTAATCTCCGTGGGCGAATCCGCCCGGAAGTACCACCACATCGGCCGGACCGAGGTCACTGCGCTCGTGCCACACCAGCTCTGGCCGCCCACCCAGGCCCTCGATCGCCTCGGCCACGTCATGTTCGCAGTTTGAGCCCGGGAAGACGACCACTGCTACCCGACCGGCCATACCCGTACCTCGGCTTCCTCCATCACCGGGTTGGCCAGCAGTCGCCGGCTCAGCTCCTCCGCCTGGTGACGAGCGGCCGCCTCGTCGGGGGCCTCGACCTGGAAGCGAATGGCCTTGCCCACTCGAACTCCGTCCACCCCGGCGAATCCGAGAGCTGGCAGCGCGGACTCGATGGTCGAACCCTGGGGATCGGCGATGCCGGGCAACGACCTGACCTCGACCAGCGCAGTAAACCTCATGGACGGAACCTCATGGACGGAACCTCATGGACGCTCAGCGTCAGCGCCGGGCCAGTCGGCCAGGGACAGCCCGCTGATTCGCTCATAGGCAGTCACGTACCGCTCACGCGTCTCGGTCACCACCCCCGGCGCCAGGTGCGGAGGGGGGGGCCGCTTGTCCCAGCCACTGGCGCTCAGCCAGTCCCGGACCGGTTGCTTGTCAAAAGACGCCGGGGTGGCGCCCGGCGCCCAGGCGTCAGCCGCCCAGAACCGGGATGAGTCCGGTGTGAGCACCTCGTCGCAGATGGCCAGGCGACCATCGATGTAGCCCAATTCGAATTTGGTGTCGGCGATGATGATTCCCCTCTCGGCTGCCCGCTCGGAGGCCCGGCGGTAGGCGGAGACGCAGAGGTCCCTGGCCAGCTCGGCCGCTTCTTGGCCCACCAGATCGACGGCCTCGGCAAAGGAGATATTGACGTCATGGCCCTGCGTCGCCTTGGTGGAAGGGGTAAAGAGCGGCTCGGGCAGCCGAGCCGACTCGGCCAGACCGGCCGGCAGCCTGACACCGTGCATGGTGCCCACGGACTGGTACTCCGACCAGGCTGAGCCGGCCAGATAGCCGCGAACGATGCACTCGATGGGCAACATGTCGGCCCGCCTCACGAGCATGGTCCGACCGTTCAGGTCGGGCCCCATCCCGTCCGTGTCCGACGGGAAGTCATGGGGGTTGGTGCTCAGCAGGTGGCTGGGAGACAGATCGGCCAGCTCGCCCAGCCAAAAGGCAGTCATGGCGGTGAGCACCCTCCCCTTGTCGGGTATGGGCTCGGCCAGCACCACGTCGAAGGCCGAGATTCGGTCGGAGGTGACCATGAGCAGGCGCCCGTCCCCGCAGTCGTAGACGTCGCGCACCTTCCCGGAGTGCAGCCGGACTGGGCTCAATCGACGCCCTCGAGCGCATCGATTGCCCGGTGGGCATGCCGCAGGGCCCGCTCCAGGCTGAAGGCCTGGTCCAGCTGATCGTCGCTGAGGGTCACCTCGGGGTCGGCCTCCAGCACCACCCGCAACGGCTTGGCCTGCTCCCAGGCCAGGCGGGAGTCCCGCTGGACCACCCGGTAGGCGACATCGCGCTCCAGACCGGATGCCACCAGGGCCAACAGTACGGGCTGGCTGAAGACCAGGCCCAGGGAACGGTCCAGGTTGTCCAACATCCGCTGGGAATGGACCACCAGGCCGTCCACCATAGCGGTCATCTTGCGCAGCAGGTAGTAAGCCAGCAGGCTGGCATCAGGGAGGATCACCCGCTCGACCGAGCTGTGGGAGATGTCGCGCTCGTGCCACAGGGCCACATCCTCCAGCCCGGCACCGAGGTAACCCCGCAGTACCCGGGCCAAGCCGCAGAGGCGCTCCGAGACTATCGGGTTGCGTTTGTGGGGCATGGCCGAGCTGCCCTTCTGGCCGGTTCGCCACGGCTCTTCGGCCTCCCCCACCTCGCTGCGCTGGAGGTGACGCACCTCGGTGGCGAAGCTCTCCACGCTGGCCCCCACTGACGCGCAGGCCCACAGGTACTCGGCATGGCGATCCCTCGCCACCACCTGGGTGGCCGGCACCGGCGTAAGGCCCAGCTGGCGGCACACGTATGACTCCACTGCCGGATCGATGTTGGAATAGGTGCCGACCGCACCCGACAGCTTGCCCACGGCCACCGCCTGCCTGGCCGCCCGCAGCCGCTGGCGGTCCCGGTCGGCCTGTAGGCACCAAAGGGCCAGTTTGGCTCCGAGAGTGGTGGGCTCGGCATGGATGCCATGGGTCCGGCCCACCATGGCCACGTCGGCCAGCTCGATGGCCCGGCGCTTGAGGGCTGCCACCAGGGCGCTGCTGGCATCGATCAGCAGATCGGCGGCCTGGACCAGGGTGGCGCACTGGGCGGTGTCGACCACGTCGGAGGAAGTGAGGCCGTAATGGACCCAGGAGCTCGAGGGGGGACCGATTGCCTCCTGGGCGACGTCCACGAAGGCCGCTACGTCATGGTCGATCATCTGCTCTCGCTGGGCAACCGCCTCGACGAAGGCCTCGTCGACCAGCGGAGCCCGCTGGCGCACGGCGGTGGCTTCGGTTACCGGGACCACCCCCAGAGCGGCCCAGCCCTCAGCCGCCAGGATCTCGACCTCCAGCCAGAGTGCCAGGCGCGACCGGTCGGAGAACAGGACAGCCATCTCCGGAAGCGAGTACCGGGAGATCATGACTGTGCCTCTGGCGGCTTCGCCGCCCCGGGGGGGGCCCCAACCCCGCCCTCCTCCGATGCGGCGGGGACCCCAGCCCCGCCGCCGGCCGTGGTCTGGCCCCACTCGGCTCGCAGCTGGTCCAGGCGCTCGGACACGTCCGAGTCAGTGATGGCTACCATCTCGGCGGCCAGGATGGCGGCATTGGCCGCCCCGTCGATCGCCACCGTGGCCACCGGGACCCCCCTCGGCATCTGCACCGTGGCGTAGAGGGCGTCCACGCCTCCCAACGCTCCCCCGGACAGCGGCACACCGATGACCGGCAGGGTGGTGTGAGCCGCCACCGCGCCGGCCAGATGGGCGGCCAGGCCGGCCCCGCAGATGACCGCCGCAAAGCCCTCCTGGCGGGCCGACCGGGCAAAGTCGGCCACCTCATCGGGCGTGCGATGGGCCGAGAGGACTCGCACGTCAGCGCCCAGGCCCAGCCGCTCCAGCATCTCGGCGGCGGGCGCCATCTTGTCCCGGTCTCGGGGCGAACCCATGAGCACTGCCACCTTCATGGACGTCCGGCCTTCACCGACACCGGCCGACATGGACATGGACACGGACACCCGGCCGGCGGCGTCGAGCTCAATCTCGGATTCCTATGTCGACCAGCTGCTCTCTGCCCGGACCCACCCCGACCAGCTGGATCGGCACTCCGCCCTGGCTGGCAAGAAAGGCCACGTAGTCCCGGGCCCGAGTCGGCAGGTCGGACAGGTCGGTGGCCCCCGACAAGTCGGTGCGCCAGCCGGGAAGTTCCTCGTAGACAGGGGTTACCCGGTGAAGCACCGACTGGTGATAGGGCATAAAGTCGTAGCGCACTCCGTCCGCCTCGTAGGCCACGCAGACCTTGACGGCATCCAGGGTGTCGAGCACATCGAGCTTGGTCAGAGCCACCTCTGACAGCGAGTTGACCCTCACGGCCTGGCGCAGCATGACGGTGTCGAACCACCCGGTCCGGCGTCGCCGTCCGGTATTGGTCCCATACTCGTGGCCCCGATCGACCAGGAGGTCAGCCAGGTCTCCATCCAACTCGGTCGGGAAGGGCCCTGAGCCGACCCGGGTCACGTAGGCCTTGGCGATGCCGATGATCCGACCCAGCTCCCGAGGCCCGATCCCCGCCCCGGTGCACGCCCCTCCCGCACACGGGTTGGAGGAGGTCACATAGGGATAGGTCCCCTGGTCAAGATCCAAGAAGGTGGCCTGAGCCCCTTCCAGGAGGATGTTCTTGCCAGCGCCCAGGGCCTGATGCACCAGCGCCACTGCATCATCCACCATGGGCTCGATACGAGGGGCGTACTCGCCCAGGTAACAGTCGGCAATGGCGTCGCCGTCGAGGGGCAGCCGGTTGTAGACCTTGGCCAGGACGGCGTTCTTCTCCTTCAGGGCCACGTCCAACTTCTGACGAAAGATCTTGGGGTCCAGCAAATCCTGGACCCGCAGGCCCACCCGGGTGGCTTTGTCGGCGTAGGCCGGTCCGATACCTCGCTTGGTGGTCCCGAGACGGTTCTTGCCCAGGTAGCGCTCGGTCATCCGATCCAGCTCGTGGTGGTACGGCATGATCAGGTGGGCATTGCCGCTCACCCGCAACCGGCTGCAGTCCACTCCCTTGGCCGAGAGGGTGTCGACCTCGGACAGCAGGACACCGGGGTCGACCACCACCCCGTTGCCAATGATGGGGGTGATGTGCGGGTAGAGCACCCCGCTGGGGATGAGTTGCAGGGCAAAGGTGTCCCCGCCCGTCACGATGGTGTGGCCGGCATTGTGACCACCCTGGTAGCGCACCACCAGGTCCATGTCCCGGGCCAGGAGATCGGTGAGCTTGCCCTTGCCCTCGTCGCCCCACTGGGTTCCGACGACCACGGTGGCGGACAATCGGGTCCTTTCCCCGGCTCGAAACGGTCCCTTCGGCTGGTCAGTGTAGCTCCCGGTGCTCAGGCGGTGGGCTGAAACGCATTGACTCATCCAAAACCTCCGCGTAGCCCTATACGTTGCCTCATCTGAGAATCTCCGCCTGAGGGCGGCGTTCGAAGGTTGGCGCCGGGACCGGTTACG
>QHCF01000199.1:923-12448 GCA_003244275.1 Acidimicrobiales bacterium | reverse complement strand
GCCAACGTCGTGCTCACCAACCCTGACATGTTGCACAGCTCCATCTTGCCCAACCATGGCTCGTGGGGAACCTTCCTGATGCGGTTGGCCTATGTGGTCGTCGACGAGCTGCACATACTTAGGGGAATCTTCGGCTCACACGTGGCCCATGTGCTCAGGCGCCTTCGCCGACTGTGCCGGATCTACCGGTCGTCACCCACATTCATCTTCGGATCGGCGACCGTTGGCCAGCCGGCCGAGTTGGCGTCGGCCCTGTGTGGGTCGACGGTGCGAGCGGTGACCGACGACGGCTCTCCGCTCGGAGAGCGGCTGATGGCTCTGTGGAATCCGCCGTTGCTCGACACCAGTTCGGGTGCCCGGGCTTCCTCCGACGGTCAAACGGCCGACCTGTTGACCGCCCTGGTGGGGGCCGGCTACCGGGTCATCGCCTTCGCCAGGAGCCGGCGCAGCGCCGAGATGGTCTGTGCCCTGGCCCGCCGGCGGCTGCCCGACAGGCTGACCGGCTCGGTGGCCGCCTACCGGGGCGGCTTTCTTCCCGCCCAACGCCGACAGGTCGAAGCCGACCTGGCCAGCGGCCGACTGCGGGGGGTGGTCACCACCAACGCGTTGGAGCTGGGAATGGATATCGCCGGCTTGGACGCCTGCCTGATCGACGGTTTCCCGGGGACCATCGCCTCCCTGCGCCAACAGGCGGGCCGGGCCGGGCGCAGCCGACGTCAATCCCTGACCGTCCTGGTGGCGGGAGCCGACGCCTTGGACCAGTGGTACATCAACCATCCCCAAGAGGTGCACAGCCGCCCCGCCGAGCCGGCCGTGGTCAACCCGTCCAACCCATTCGTCCTCGGACCTCAACTGTCATGCGCAGCCCATGAGCTGCCCCTCGACCGGGGCGACGAGAGATGGTGGGGGGCGCCCCAGATGCCGGTGGGCACCCTCGACGAGGCGGTTCGGGCCCTCGTCGTGGCTGACCAGCTGATCGTCAGAGCCAGTCGGGCCATTCATGCCGGTAACTCTCGTCGCCCGGCCCAGGAGCTCGGTCTGCGCAACACCTCGACGTGCGAGTACCGCATCTTGTGCTCCGAAGGGGACCTGGTGGGCACGGTGGACGAGGCTCGGGCCTTCACCACGGTTCATCCGGGGGCGATCTACCTCCACCAGGGACAGCCCTGGCTGGTGGAGGAGCTGGACCTCGAAGAGCGGATTGCCTGGGTGGTGAGGACCGACAGCACCGACGTCACCCGAGCCAGGGCCGAGACGCGCATCGCGGTCTTGAACCGCGAAAAGACCACCACCGTGGGCCGAGCATCCCTCAACCTCGGCCCGGTCGAGGTGATCGAGCAGGTCACCGGCTACCGCCGCCGACCCGGGTTGGCCGGTGCCAGGGACGGGTCCCCCGACGGTGGCAGGGGTTGCTCGGTGGAGTGCCTGCGTCCCCGGGTTGACGTATCCCTCGACCTGCCGGCCACCCGCCTGGCCACCAGGGCCCTGTGGTACGGGTTGGACGACTCCGTGCTGGCCGATGCCGGTTTGCAGAGCAACGGTGCGGTGCAGGGAGGCTTTCACCTGGGCGGAAGTCTCCATGCCGCCGAGCACGCGGCCATTGCCATCCTCCCGCTGTTCGCCATGTGTGATCGCTGGGACGTCGGCGGGGCGTCGACAGCGCGGTTGGCCGGGACGGGTCAGGCCGGCGTCGTCATCTACGACGGTCATACAGGCGGGTCAGGGGTGGCCGAGCTGGGCTACGGCGCGGGGTGCCACCACCTGGAGGCCACCCTCGAGGCCATGACCAACTGCCAGTGTCGAGCCGGTTGCCCCTCATGCGTCCAGTCTCCCAAGTGCGGCAACCTCAATGATTCCCTCGACAAGGCTGGGGCGGTAGCTCTCCTCACCTGCATCCTGGGGGGCTGAGAGCCCCCGCCCGGGAGGCCCCTACCTCCGTGGGTTGGTGAAATCGGTACCGCTGGTACGCATGGCGGGGCGCCGTGAGGTTTGCACCGGCTCCAGGGCTGGCTTCTCCTTGGCGATCCGGCGGCGCAGGGTGAACAGGAAGCCGGCCGCAGCCAAGAGCAGCACGGCCAGGGCAATGGTCCACACCGGGTACCCGTGGGGCCCGTCCTCCTTGGCCGGCGAGGTGGACCGGCTGGCGTTGGGTTGGCCACCGAGGGCCACGCTGCTCTGGCCGTAGGGCAGCGTCCCCTGGAATCCTCCCAGGGTGGGAGCGCCGGTAATGGGCTTGGAGGTACCCAGCGAAGGCTTGGAGAATGAGCCAGTGACGCCCCCATTTCCGCCAATACGCAGACTGCCCCCGCCGCCACCAAGGCTGCCGGTCACGCCCCCGCCGCCGCCAATGCGGGCGCCACCACCATGGCTTCCCTGCACACCACCGGGCTTGTTCCCACCGGCCGGCGATGACGGGCCGGACGGCGTGGTTACTACCGGCTGATTCGAAATGATCGAGACCAGGTCAGGGTGGCCGTTGTTGATGTCCGGTCGCTCAGCGAGCACGTCGTAGGTGTACATGACGCCAGGGACGGTCGTGACGTCGAGGTATGCCCTCCTGGTGGAATCGACGTGGAACGTGATCTTGGGACCGCTCCCCCCGGTCCGCTCCACTGTGAAGCCGCTGATATCGGGCTCACTCCCGCCGGGTTGCCAGGTGACGTTCACGGAATGCCCGTCGGGCGCTGCCGTCACCGTCACTGCCTTGGGGGCCTGCGGGGGGGCATCGAGGAGGATGTGGGCGGTGGTGGGCGTGACGGCTCCCAAAACACCCACGTTGGCGGTGAAGGTGTAGTACCCATTGCGCAGCAGCATGCCTGAGGGCACCAGCGCCGAGGCCGTGTCCCCATGTACGGGGATCTGGAAGGTTGCAGCCGGGGGGGTTGGATCGGAATCGCAGGTCACCACGACGGTGGTCGTCCCCGTCGGCGGGGGCGTAACCGTCACAGTGGGTACCTCCGTGTTGGCCCCGCTGACCGTGAGGGTGGAGGTTGACAGGGACAGAGATGGGCCCGATGGAGGTGTCGTCCCGCATGTCTTTGGTGGCGGAGGCGGGTCGGCCGCCCAGGCTGGGCTGGTGGCACCCAGAACAGCGGCTACCAACCCGGCCGTGATGCCGGCGGCTGCGGTGGCCCGGGTTGCCAGGCGCATCAGGCCATGGCCGGGGTGGTCCGCAGGGCTGCCTTGATGATGATCCGGTGGGAGGCCGAGCCCTTGGGTGTGCAGGAGGTCAGGGTGAGAGTGTACTGGCCCGGCGTGTTGTCGACCACCGACAAGTCGGTGGGCAGGACCGAGAAGGGAGCCTGAGTCACCGAGTAGGTGCACGAGCCGATGGGTGTGTCCAGCTGAATTGGATCACCCACCTTGAGCTGGTCGACGTTAGAGAAGGGCTTGCCGTAGGTGGTCCGATGGCCGGCGATGGCCACGTTGCCGACCGTGCAGGGAAGGGCGGTGTCAGGGTAATGACCCGCTCCCGCCCGCAGGGCGGACTCGCTGGTGCCCTCCACCACGATTACGTTGACGCCAATGGCCGGCATCTTGATGCGGGTCAGGGGCTGGCCCTCCCCCACCCGGTGACCCAGATAGGCCTTGCGAATGGCCCCACTGCCAAATTGGCCGGCCAGGTTGTGCTGCAACCAGGAGTTGTAGATCCCGGAGAAAAATGGCCAGCCGAACAGCCCGATGGCACCCAGCAGGAGCACTCCACACACCCCGGTCAGGCTTCCCTTGGCCCAGCGACGCGCTGCCAACCACTTGATCATGGCGTCTCGCTCCTGCCACCGGTTAGAACAGTCCAATCGTACATGCTCATGATCTTAGGATACTTGACATGAAACCGTAACCGCGATCACCTTCACCGCCCAGCCCCTCCAGCGGTCGTAGGATCGTGGGTGTGGAGGCGGCATTCTTCGATCTGGACAAGACGGTCATCGCCCGGGCATCGTTGGCGGCCTTTGGCCGGCCCCTGTACCGTGAGGGCCTCATCTCCCGAACCACCCTGGTAAGGGGTCTGTACGTCCAGCTCGTCTACCTCCACCTCGGAGCCAGCGAGCGCAGGCTGGCAGGCATCAAGAAGTCGGTCCTCAACCTCACCAAGGGTTGGGACCAGATTCACGTGGACCAGATAGTGCGGGAAGGCCTGGAGGCCATTATGGGCCCCATTGTCTACCGCGAGGCTCAGGAGCTGATCGAGCACCATCGGGCGGCTGGCCGGCGAGTAGTGATCATCTCAGCCACACCCGAGGGAGTGGTCGCACCGCTGGGCCACTACCTGGGGGTGCACGAGGTCATCGCCACCCGGCCGAAGGTCGACGCCGACGGCCGCTACACGGGCGAGCTGGATTTCCACGCCTACGGTCCGTACAAGGCCGAGGCCATCCGCTCGCTGGCTGATCGAGAGGGCATCGACCTGCCTGCCTCATTCGCCTATTCCGATTCCTGTACTGATCTGCCCATGCTGGAGACGGTCGGCCACCCGGTGGCCGTCAACCCCGACCGACAGCTTCTCAGGGTGGCCCGTCAACGCGGCTGGGAAGTTCGTTATTTTGCCCGCCCCGTACGGGTGCGCTCGGCCACCTCTCACCACCCCGCAGCTCTGGCCGGCGTAGCCGCTGGCCTGGCCGGGGCGGGTGCCCTTCGCTGGCGCCTGAGGCTAGGCCGAGCGGCCCTCGGCCGGCCGGGACTCAACCGGTCTGCAGCTTCTTGGCGGCGACGGCCACCAAGATCGCCAGGACGACCAGCAACGGCAGCTTCCTCATGGCACCCGAGGCTAATGCACTGAGCTGACCAGGCGACTGATCCAGCCGGCCGATCCGGTCGGCGCCGGCTGCTGGTCTCGCCCACTGCACTAGGGTTCTCGGACGGAGGTGTCCGGGTACCTGGTGGGCTCCCCCGCCTTCAAAGCGGGTGGGACGGGCGTTCCCCGTCCGGCGGGTTCGATTCCCGTCCACCTCCGCCAAATGCCCGTCGCCGGATACACCAGGCCTCAGATGGTGAGGCTCAGACGGTGAGCAGGTCCCGAGCGCCCGTGTCGCTGGATGGGTGGCGGAGCTTCGACATGGCCCGAGCCTCGATCTGACGGATGCGCTCCCGCGTCAGGTGGAAATGCTCCCCCACCTCCTCCAGGGTCCGGGGCTCACCACGGTCCAAGCCAAAGCGCAGACGGAGGATCTCGCGCTCCCGGTCATCGAGGGGCGACAGGAGACGGGCGATCTCCACCGGTAGCAGTGAGGTGGCGGCCATCTCGAAGGGCGACTCAGCCGAACGATCCTCGACGACGTCGCCGAGCTCGGCGTCACCGTCCTCCCGCAGGGGCTCGGAGAGCGAGAGCGGCTCGGCTCGGAAGCGCAGGGCCTCGATCAGCTTGTCCTCCGGCATCTCTACCTCGATGCCCAGCTCACACAGGGTGGCCGGCCGACCCAGCTTGAGCTCGAGGCGGGCCTGCGCCTTTTGCACGCGGGCCAGGGTGTCGCCCGCGTGTACGGGCAAGCGGATGGTACGCCCAGTGTTGGCAATGCCCCTGGTGATGGCCTGGCGGATCCACCAGGTGGCATAGGTCGAGAACTTGAAGCCCTTGCGCCAGTCGAACTTCTCGACGGCATGCATCAGACCCAGATTGCCCTCCTGGATAAGGTCGAGGAGAGGCAGGCCTGATGCCTGGTACTTCTTGGCAATAGAGACAACCAAGCGCAGATTGGACTGGACGAAGGTCTGCTGGGCGTCCTCGCCCCGGCGGATCTGTCGACGGAGCTCCCGCCGCCGAGCGGCACCGGGGTCACGGCTCCGGCTGGTGTCGAACTCGCACCGTGCCGTGGTGCCCGCCTCGATGGCCTGAGCCAGGCGCACCTCGTCATCCTTGGTGAGTAACGGATACTGCCCGATATCAGTGAGATAGAGTCGGACCAGATCTTCCTCATCCCGCTCAACTCGATCCTTGGCCAAGGTCGCTTACATCCTTTGTATACGTCCGGCTGGCTTCGGGCCTGACACCCGACCACACCTCTTATCTTCGGCCGAGACTCCCGAACCTCATGAGGACAACCTCCGCTTTGTCGAGTTTACCGGGTCGGTCAAGGCCACCGTCCGCCCACCGCCGCCACCCGCTCAGCCGGCGCCTCCGTCGGGCCCCAGGATGGCTTCCAGCATGCGCTGGTGATCACTGGCCTGCCGCCGCCTCGGCGCCGTCTCCGTCATCGACCCCGTCCGCGCCTCCGTGACGATCAGCGATTCGAGCAGCGCCTCACCTTCTCGCATGTCTGCCCGCTCGTCAGCCAGGGCGAGCCCAAGGCAGCGATTTGTCGGACCATCGGTGACCTCCGAGGCGCTGCTCAGGTGGGCCTGGTAGGCGGCGATGGCGTTGGGCAACAGGACGCGGTACACGCCGACCAGCTTCTCGATTGTGGAGTCCGGGCGCCGCTGATCACACAGAGCCCCAACCAGCGCCTCCACGGATTGATTGGCTGCCACTCTCGGGCGCTCGCCGACATCATCGGGCAGACGAGGAAGCACCTTGTGCCAAAGCTGCGCATGCCAGGCATGGTGGTAGCAGTGACGGGCCAGCATCATCTTCGCTTCCAGCTCCGGAACGACCTCGACCCATCCACCCAGGACCTCGAAGAGGCGCATCTCGACCCACTGGTATGTCCCAATTCGTCTGGCCGCCTCGTCGATCGTGAAGGCACTACTCACGCCGGTGGGCGGAGTAGCGATTGGTTATCGGCAGCCGCCGGTCCTTGCCAAAGGCCTTGGGCGTGACTCGCACGCCAGGCGGGGTCTGGCGTCGCTTGTACTCAGCGGTATCGACCAAGGCCACTACCTGGTGCACCAGAGCCGGGTCCACGTCGGCTGTCACCAGCTCCGAGGCCGTGAGGTCCCCCTCCACATAAGCCTCCAGGACCGGATCGAGGGCCTCGTAGGCGGGCAGGGACTGATCGTCTCGCTGGTCGGGGCGCAACTCGGCGGAGGGAGCCTTGGAGAGGACCGAGGCCGGGACCAGGTCGGTCTCCGCCCGGGCATTGCGGTCCTTGCACAACCGGTAGACAAGGGTCTTCGGCACGTCCTTGATGACGGCGAATCCTCCAACGGAGTCGCCGTAGAGGGTGAAGTACCCGGTGGCCACCTCGCTCTTGTTCCCAGTCGTCAAGACCATCCACCCTCTGGCATTGGAGATGGCCATGAGGGTCAGTCCCCGAATACGGGACTGGAGGTTCTCCTCGGTCAGTCCATCCGGCTCCCCGTCCAGGACCGACGCCAGGATTGAGGACAGGGCCACGTGGGCGGCCTCGATGGGAACGGTGTCCATCTGGATGCCCAGGCCCCGAGCCAGAGCAGTTGCGTCTGAGAGCGATCCCTCGCTCGAGAAGCGCGACGGCATGGCCACGCCGTGAACATGGTCGGGGCCCAGGGCATCCACCGCCACGGTCGCCACCAGTGACGAGTCGATGCCACCCGACAAGCCGATCACCACGTCCGAGAAGCCATTCTTGGTCACGTAGTCGTGCGTCCCGAGTACCAGGGCTCGATAGACCTCCTCGGTCCGGTCAATGCTGCCAGCCCGTCGTGGCCGCCGACGATCGAGGTTGGGCCGGGGGCAGTTGCTCACCTCCACCGAGGTGAGGCTGGGCGCAGAGTGGCGCCCTCGTGGGTCAAGCAGTCGCTTACGGAAGACCGGCCGGACCTCCACGTCGACCACCATCACCTCCTCGTCGAACTGGCCGGCGGCGGCCAGCGTCGCCCCGTTCTCGTCGTAGATGGCCGAGCCCCCGTCGAACACCAGCTCATCCTGGCCACCTACCTGATTCACCCAGACCAGGGTGCACGACGAGTCGGCGGCCCTGGTGGCCAGCATTCTGGTCCGCTCGGCCCGGCGGCCGGCACAGTAGGGCGAGGCGTTGAGGTTGACCATCAATTCTGCGCCCCCAGCTGCCTGCTCGGCGATCGGGCCGGTCGGGCTCCAGGCATCCTCGCAGACCGAAAGCCCCACCCGGACACCTCCAACGACGAACAAGGTGGGGGCTCCCTGGCCGGGAGCAAAGTAGCGCTGCTCATCGAACACCCCGTAGTTGGGCAACAGGCGCTTGTGATAGATGCCCGCCACCTGGCCAGCCGCGCACATGGCGGCGGCGTTGTGCAGATCCCGGCCGAGGTCGGCAAAGCCGACAACCGCCGCGCACTTACCGGTTGCCGCAGCCACTTCCTGCAGGGCCACCAGGTTGTCGGACACAAATCCTGACTTGAGGAGCAGGTCCTCCGGCGGGTAACCGGTAAGCACCAGCTCGGAGAAGACAGCCAGGTCGCAGCCGGCCGCGTCCGCTTCCCTGAGAGCGGCCAACACGCGCCCGACGTTGCCATCGAGATCGCCCACCACCGGATTGATCTGACAAGCGCCAACACGCAGGGCGACCACCGCTCGAGCGTACCCGTTGCGTTTCCGGACCGGCAGGGTTGAGCCACGAGCGAGCGCCCTCGGCCGGGGCGCTGGCAGACTGCGTAGGTGACCATGAGGACCACGCTGCCGGACGGTCTGGCCGAGCTGGTCGAGACATCGAGCGCGCCTCGCTTGGTAGGGCTGGCTCTGGCGCAGCTGTCTGGAGACCAACCTGGGCTGCTGGATCGCCTGGAGAACGATCCCGGCCTGGCCATGGCCCTGGTGGCGGTGCTGAGCGCCAGCCGGTCCCTGACCCGTCTGTGCCGGACCGATCATCGAACCATCGACGTGCTCGCCGACCTCAACCGACGTCCCTCGCCCGACTGGTCGAGCCCAGAGGCCCTCTCGGGGTGGAAGCACCTCGAGCTGGCCCGTATCGCGGCCCGTGACCTGATGGGCCTCGACGCTCTCGAGGACGTTGGGCGAGCCCTGTCCGTCCTGGCTGACGACGTCTTGTCCGGGGCGGTGGTCCTCTCCCAAGGCGGTACCGAGACCGTGGCCCTGGCGGTGATCGCCATGGGCAAGCTCGGAGGCCAAGAGCTCAACTACGCCAGCGACATCGACGTCCTCTTCGTCGCTCCCGAGGTCAAGGGGGGCCAGGTCAGGGGGGGTGGGGGCTCGGGCGGCGATCCCGAAGCCCTGGCTCGCCAGGTGATGGCGGTGGCTCGCGGCTGCTGGCGAGTGGACGCCGGGCTGCGACCCGAGGGTCGGGACGGGCAACTGGCTCGATCGGTCTCGTCATATCGGGCCTATTGGGACCGGTGGGCCCAGCCCTGGGAAGCCCAGGCCCTGCTCAAGGCCAGGAGGGCGGCAGGCGATCACGAGATGGGCGACGCCTTCGAAGGGGCGGCTACGGCCTGGGTGTGGGGGAGACCGTTCGGGGCCGAAGATCTGCGCCAGCTTCGGGCCATGAAGGATCGAGCTGAGCGGGACCTGGCCAGCCGGGGCCTGACCCAGCGGGAGATCAAGCGGGGCAGAGGCGGCATACGAGACGTCGAGTTCGCCGTTCAACTGCTCCAGCTGGTCCACGGGCGGGCCGATCCGGCCCTTCGCATCCCGGCAACGCTGCCGGCCCTGTCTGAGCTGGCTCAGGCCGGCTACGTCCGCCCCGCCGACGCGGGCGACCTCTCGGATGCCTACCGGTTCCTGCGCCTGGTCGAACACCGCCTCCAACTGGTGGAGGAGGCCCAGGTCCACACCGTGCCGAACGAACCTGGTGCCCGCACCCTGCTGGCCCGGGTGCTGGGCTACCGCGACGACTCAACCGGAACCAGCTCCGCCCTGTCCCGCTTCGATGCCGACCTGAGCCGCCACCAAGCCACTGTGCGCTCGATCCACGAGAGGCTGTTCTTCCGCCCCCTCCTGGAGGCCTTTACCGCCCCGGCGGCCGGCGCCGCCCCCGCGGCCGGTCCGGCAAACCAGGTCATGGGAGCGGACGCGGCGATCGACCGCCTGACCGCCTTTGGGTTCACTGACGCCGCTCGGGCCCGGGCCGCGGTGGGTGAGCTGACCCGGGGGCTCACCCGATCCTCCCGCCTCATGACCCAGATGCTCCCGCTCCTCCTCGGATGGCTGTCCGAGACCCCCGACCCTGACCTGGGCCTCCTGGCCCTGCGTACCTTGGCCTCCAGAGCCCACCTGAGGGACCGCATGATCGAGACCTTCCGCGACTCCCCCCAGGCGGCCCGTCGCCTGTGCCAGCTGGTCGGCACCAGCCGCCTCCTGTTGGTACCCATCGAGCGCAACCCCGATCTCCTGGGGGCCTTGGGACATCCTCAGCTCCCACCCCGCCGAGCCCGGGCAGAGCTGGTGGATACAGCCATGGCCACCGACCGGGCGGTCACACCAGCTACTCGGCCAGCCGGCTTGTTCCGGTTTCAGCAGCGGGAGCGCTTTGCCATCGCCGCCCGGGACGTGCTCGGCCCCGCAGATGACCCGGCCGAGGTGGGGGCTGGCCTCACCGACCTGGCCGAAGCCACCCTGGAGGCGGCTCTGGCCAGCCTGGAGCCAGCCATCCCCCTCACCGTTGTGGCCATGGGCAGCTTCGGCGGGGCGGAGCTCTCCTACGCCAGCGACCTCGACATCCTGGTGGTCTTCGACGGACCTGGGGTCGGCGCCCCGAGGATCGACTCGCCACAAGCACACGGCCCTGAGGCTCAGACTCCAGAAGCCGAAAGACTTGCCTCCGCCCTCATCCGCGTGGTCAACGGCACCACCCCGGCCGAGCGCATCTTTACCCTGGATGCCGGCCTGCGGCCGGAGGGAAGGCAAGGGCCGTTGGCCCGCAGCCTCGAGGGCTACCGCACCTACTTCTCCCGTTGGGCCATGACCTGGGAGCGCCAAGCCCTGGTCCGGGCCAGGGTGGCGGCTGGCGACCAGGCACTCGGCCGGCGCTTCATGTCCGTGGTGGACGACTTCGTCTGGTCCAGCCCGCTCGGCGAGGAGAGCCAGCGAGAGATACGGCGAATAAAGGCACGGGTCGAGCGCGAGCGCATTCCCCCTGGGGAGGATCCTCAATTCCACCTCAAGCTGGGCCCGGGCTCGCTGGCCGACGTCGAGTGGACCACCCAGCTCCTCCAACTGCGCCACGGAGTGCGCTCACCAGCCACCCTCGACGCCATCAGGGCGCTGGCCGCCTCGGGCATCCTGGCGGCCACTGACGCCGAAGCCCTGAACCAGTCCCACCTCTGGTTGAGCCACGTCCGCAATCGCCTGTGCCTGGTCCGCGGTACCCCCACCAACTCCCTGCCGACCCGAGCCGACGAGCTGGGCCGACTGTCAGCCAGCCTGGATCTCACCGCCTCGGCCCTGCGGGACCAGTATCGGCGGGTCACCCGAAGGGCCAGGGCGGTGACCGAACGCCTCTTCTACGGCATCGGAGCCAACCACTTGGACCGGGGAACGGCGCCCTAGCTCCTGGCCGAGCCGGGTTGAGCCCAGGCTAGGCAGTCTGGATCTTGATCTCCACGTCCACCCCGGCCGGCAGCTCCAGGCGCTGGAGGGAGTCGACCGTCTTGGGGGTGTGCTCCACGATGTCCAGCAGGCGCTTGTGGATGCGCATCTCGAAGTGCTCGCGGCTGTCCTTGTACTTGTGGGGCGA
>QHCF01000199.1:0-843 GCA_003244275.1 Acidimicrobiales bacterium | reverse complement strand
ACGATCTTCTTGGTCGACTGGTCGATGACCTCGTGGTCGTAGGCCTTGAGCCGTATGCGGATCTTCTGGCGGGGGCTGTCGGCCATGGTAGTCGCCGCCCTACTTGAGGATCTTGGTGACTCGGCCGGCCCCGACCGTGCGGCCGCCCTCACGGATGGCGAAGCGAAGACCCTCGTCCATGGCGATGGGCTTGCCCAGCTCGATGGTGAGCGCGGTGTTGTCCCCAGGCATGACCATCTCGGTGCCCTCGGGCAGGGCGATGGATCCAGTCACGTCGGTGGTCCGGAAGTAGAACTGGGGTCGGTAGTTGTTGAAGAACGGCTTGTGCCGGCCCCCCTCCTCCTTCTTGAGCACGTAGACGTTGGCCTCGAAATTGGTGTGGGGAGTGATGGAGCCCGGCTTGCACAGGACCTGGCCGCGCTCGACGTCGGTCTTGCGAATACCCCGGAGCAGGGCTCCGATGTTGTCCCCGGCCCGACCGTCGTCCAGGGACTTGTGGAACATCTCCACACCGGTGCACACGGTGGACTGGGTGTTGCGCAGGCCGACGATCTCTACATTGTCGCCCACCTTGATCTTGCCCTGTTCGATCCGTCCGGTGACCACCGTGCCCCGTCCAGGGATAGTCATCACGTCCTCGATGGACATGAGGAAGGGCTTGTCGATCTCTCGCACCGGCTCGGGGATGGAGGTGTCCACCGCCTCCATCAGCTCCAGAAGCTTGGTCGTCCACTCGGCATCCCCCTGGAGGGACTTGAGGGCGCTGACCCTAACCACCGGCGCATCGTCGCCGGGGAACTCCTGAGCCGAGAGCAGCTCTCGCACCTCCAGCTCCACCAGATC
>QHCF01000160.1 GCA_003244275.1 Acidimicrobiales bacterium | reverse complement strand
GTGCAGTTCGCCCAGATGGGGGCTGCTTTCGCCGCTGCCCGCTACGGCATCACCCGGCCCCGGGTCGCACTGTTGTCCATCGGGGAGGAGGGGACCAAGGGAACTCCGTTGGTCAGGGCGGCGCACGCCCTGCTGAAAGCGGGCGGAGGGGGCGTCGACGTCGACTTCGTGGGCAACGTCGAAGGGCGCGACCTGCTGGCCGGTTCAGTCGACGTGGTGGTGACGGATGGCTTCACCGGCAACGTGGCCCTCAAGACCTTGGAGGGGGGCCTCAAGTTCCTGGTGGACGCAGTCCTCGAGGTCATGGACTCCAGTGAGGAAGCCAGGCAGGCCTCCCGGGTGCTGCTGCCGCTGCTGTCTCCCTTGGCCTCTCACCTCGACCCCGAGAGCCAGGGCGGAGCCATGTTGCTCGGGATCGAGGGCGTTTGTGTCATCAGCCATGGTTCGTCGTCGGCCACAGCCATCGTGAACGCCGTGCAGATGGCCCGCGAACTGGTAGCTGGTGACGTGCTGGAGAAGCTGCGCAAGGCGGTTGCGGCTTCTCCGGAGACCTCTCCCGAAGGTTCCGGGCAACCATCCGCAGATGCTTCGAAGGAAGTTGAGACATCAAGACCGGTCTGAGGGTCATAGCAATACATAGTATGGTAGGAACTTCGCTGAAAACTCGATCGGCTTCCAAGGGCTATCATTCCTGGGTCCGCCAGCCAGCCCGGGGAGTCTTCGTTGCCTGCCGAAACCCATGTGGGGAAAGGCCCGATTGATCGCCAGCGCGTCTTCGAGCTGATCCGTGATCAGCTGGCCGACATCTTGGAGATAGACCCGGGCGGCATAACCGAGAACGCCTCCTTTGCCGAGGATCTCGACGCCGATTCGCTTGCTCTGATCGAGCTGGTCGAGGGCCTTGAAGAAGAGCTGAGTGAGCGCAGCGTGGGCTTTCGCATAGACGATGAGGATCTCGAGGACCTGAAGACCGTGCGCGATGCCGTCGACTATGTGGTAGCCAAACTCGGGGCTTCCTGACGCTGCGCCCGTCGTCCGAGCCGCCTACCGAGGCCGCCCCTGCCGAGCCACTGCCGGCTGGCATCGCAGCCTTGGCCGAGCGGCTGGGCCGAGATGCCCAGCGCTGCCCGCTCCTGGTGCGGGCCATGGCTCACCGTTCATGGTGTGCCGAGAACTCGGGACACCAGTCCAACGAGCGTCTCGAATTCCTGGGTGACTCGGTCCTCGGGCTGGTCGTCACCAACCACATCTACGCCGCCTACCCGGATCTGGCCGAGGGCGACTTGGCCAAGGTCCGGGCCGCAGTGGTCAATTCTGAGACCCTGGCCGAGGTGGCGGCGAGCCTCGATCTCGGTACGGCTCTGCTGTTGGGCAAGGGCGAGGACGGCTCCGGCGGGCGCGAAAAGCCATCCATCCTGGCTGACGCACTGGAGGCGGTGATCGGTGCAATCTATCTCGACGAGGGCTGGCTGGCCGCTGCCGACCTGGTGATGGGCTGGTTGGGAAGACGAATCCTCGATGCGGCGGCAGGTCCGGGAGGACGAGATTACAAGACCAGGCTCCAGGAGGCGGCCGCGCTGGTGGCGGACCAGTTGCCCAGCTACGAGCTGGAGGGAATGGGCCCAGATCACGCCAAGCGATTTCGTGCGCAGGTCTTCGTAGCCGGCCGCTGCCTCGGGCGAGGCGAGGGGCGCTCCAAGAAGCAGGCCCAGCAAGAGGCTGCTCGCCGGGCCTGGGAAGCCCTGTCCCCGCCACCTGGTGAGACCAGCGCACCGCCAGCCCTCGCTCAGCTGGGCGGCAAGGCCCAGCCAGTCCAGCCAACCGAGGGCGCCCGCCGTGCCTGAGCTGCCCGAGGTGGAGACCATTCGCCGGGACCTCGAACGTGAGATCGTCGGCCGGCGCATCAAGTCGGTGGTGGCGACCGGGCCGCGCTCGATCCGGCGCCACAAGGATCCGGAGGAGCTCCAGGGTTTGCTGGAGGGCCACAAGGTCACCGCTGTCTGCCGGCGGGGAAAGTACCTTCTGATCCGCCTGGAGGAGCCGGGTGTCCTGGTGGTACACCTAGGAATGAGCGGCCAGTTGCTACGGGCCAAGACGGCCAGGGAGCCACTGGCCCCGCACACTCATGTGGTGATCACCTTCACCCAGGGCGGTCAGCTCCGCTTCGTGGACCCGAGGACCTTTGGGGAGATGTTTGTCACCCGTCTCGACGAGCTCGAGGAGCAGGTGCCCGAGTTGGCCCACCTGGGCTACGACCCGGTGGACGAGGTGATGAGCTGGACGGAGTTCGGGGAGCGGCTCCACGCTCGCAAGGCCAAGCTCAAGACCCTCCTGATGGACCAGCGCTTCGTCGCCGGAATTGGCAATATCTACTCCGATGAGATTCTCTTCGCGGCTGGGCTGCGCTACGACCGCAGCTCCGAGACGCTCACCTCCCAGGAGATTCGCCGCTTGTATCGAGCGATGATGGAGACGCTCCAGGATGCCATCAAGCATCGTGGCTCATCACTGGTCGACCAGCAGTATCTGGACATCTTCGGGGAGACGGGTGATTTCCAGAAGCTGCACAAGGTCTACGACCGGGAGGGCCAGTCCTGTCGTCGTTGCCGCAGTCCACTCAAGCGGGTCAAGGTGGGGGGGCGGTCGACCTTTCTCTGCGAGAATTGCCAGGTTTGACGTCCGCCAGTGTTCTTGAAGACTCTCACCCTCAAGGGTTTCAAGTCGTTTGCCGAGGCGACCACGCTCGATCTGGAGCCGGGCGTGACTGTGGTGGTCGGCCCCAACGGCAGCGGCAAGTCCAACGTGGTGGACGCCGTGGCATGGGTCCTTGGTGCCCAGGGGCCCCGTACCGTGCGCTCGTCACGGATGGACGACGTGATCTTCGCAGGATCGTCTCGGCGCCCAGCCCTGGGCCGTGCGGAAGTGACCCTGACCATCGACAACTCCTCTGGTCGCCTGCCTATTGAAGTGGCGGAGGTCACCATCACCCGAACTCTGTTCCGCTCGGGTGACAGCGAATACGCCCTCAACGGGGCATCCTGCCGACTCCTTGACGTGCAAGAGCTCTTGTCCGACACCGGGGTGGGGCGCCAGCAACACGTGATCGTCGGCCAGGGCCAGCTCGATGGAGTGCTCAGCGCCCGGCCCGAAGACCGGCGCCTGCTCATCGAGGAGGCGGCCGGAGTGCTCAAGTACCGCCGTAGACGGGAGCGGGCTGAACGTCGGATCGAGGCGGCCGAAGTCAACTTGACCCGCCTGGGGGACCTGTTGGCGGAGGTACGCCGTCAGTTGCGGCCGCTCAGGCACCAGGCCGAGGCGGTTCGCCGCCACGATGGTCTGGCTCGGGAGCTGCGCGCCGTTCGCCTTCACCTGGCCGGGCGCCAGTTGGCCCAGCTGGCTGACGCGCGGGAGGCGTGCGAACGGGCGCAGGCCGGTCTGGGTGAGCGAGAGGCGTCCCTACGAGGGGCCTTGGCCACCCTCGACGCCAGCGTGACGACCGCTGAAGCTGGTGCCTCGTCCCGCCACCAGGTGGGCGGAGCCGAGACTCTTCGGCGCCTGGAAGCTCTGCGGGAGCGAGCGAGGGGCCTGACAGCGGTGCTGGTCGAGCGGCGACGGTCGGCCGTCAGTGCCCTCGATGCTGCGGCTGACGAGGGCGTGGCCGCGAACCTGGAAGCGGAGGCGGCCCGGTTGGTCGCCGCCCTGGCCACGGCCGACGCCGACGCCGCGGCCCTGGTGCCTCGGGCTGAGCAGCTGGCTCTGGTAGAGGTGGCCTTGGTTCGAGAACGCGCTGGCCAGCCTGATGGGCAGGCCGATTCCCGGGCGGGAGAGCCCCTAGAGAGAGCTGCGGCTGAGGAGGCGCGCCAGGTCGCGGCCCAACTGGCAACCTTGGGTCATGGCGTGGCCAGGGATCAGGCCGAGGTTGGCCGCGTCGAGGCTCGGTTGGCCACCTTGACCGCCAAGGCCGACCGCCTGGCGGGCGAACTCGCTGACGTCCAGGTCCGACTGGGGAACGCCGAGGGGGCTGGCGGGCACCTCGAGGCGGACATCCAGGCATGCGCACTGCGCACTTGCTCAGCAGCAGCGGTGGTTGCTCAGACCGAGCCGGCCCGGCGGGCGGCCGAAGAGCGGCACTACTCCTCATCGGCGCGCGTCGAGTCGCTGGCCATGGCCCTGGACGAGGTTCGGTGTCGAGCCGGGGTCGAGCGCCTGGCCGGGTTGACGGGCTTGCTGGGGCCCTTGATCGAGCTGATCGAGGTGGACCGTGGATGGGAGAGGGCCTTTGCCGCCGCCGCCGGAGATGCCCTGGCGGCTCTGGTCCTCGATGGCCCGGCCCGAGCCGCCGAGGCCCTGGAGCGTCTGGCCGGCGCCGGTTTGCCTGGCGTGGTGCTGCCGGCTGCCCCGGGCGGGGAGCCAACGGTGCCGGCCGAACTGGCGCCCGAAGATTCCGGAGCGCCCGTTCCCGCCGCGCTTGAGCTTGATGCGTGGCCAGCGGAGGTAGCCCCTGTCCGCCGGCACGTGCGCTCGATCGTCCCCGGAGTGAACCATCTGCTCGACCTGGTCCTGGCCGGAGCGGTGGTGGCCCAGGGTGACTGGCGAAGCGCCCTGGAGGTAGCCCGGCTCAACCGCCACCTGGTGGTAGTTACCCTGGGCGGCGACCGTTTCGCACCAAGCGGCTGGCGCACCGGGACCGGTTCGGGGGGTGTGACCGGTGCGGCTCTGAATGAAGCCAAGCAGGCCGCCGACCAGGCTGCCCTGGCTCTCGAGCTGGCCTCCCAGAGGGCAGAGGCGGCCAGGGCCGAGGACGCCGCGGCCCGGGCCACCGAGGCTGAGGTGATCCGGGCGGTGGACCGCAACGCCGCCCAGCGAAGGACCGCCGTAGCCGCGCAGGCTCGCCTGGTTGGCGAGCGAGCCGATCTGGCTCGGGAGACGGAGGCCACCAGAGCCCAGTTGGACGAGCTGCATGGACGCATCCGGGTGGACGAGGACCGGGCCCGAGAGCTCGAGGAACGGCTCCCAGGCCTGGAAGCGACGGCCACCGCCTGGCGGGCCCGGGAGGCCGAGATCGCCCACAACAGGGCTCAGCTGGATGACCGGATGGCGGCCTTCGTCGTTCTGCGGACCGACCTGGAGGTTCGAGCGGCGGCCCTGCATGAACGTCGACGCCTGTTGGCTCAGCGTCTGGAGGACGTGGAGCGCCAGTTGGTGCGCCACTCTTCCCAACGCGACCAGGTGGCTGCTCGCCGCCTTCGATTGGAAGCGGCCGCCAGAGCGGTGGAGCGGCTGGCCGGACTGGTGGACGCTCGTCTGGTCCTGCTGGAGAACGAGGTGGCAGCGGCCGAGGAGCGTCACCACCAGCAG
The DNA here is from genome assembly GCA_003244275.1 of Acidimicrobiales bacterium. Classification (GTDB taxonomy): domain Bacteria; phylum Actinomycetota; class Acidimicrobiia; order Acidimicrobiales; family QHCF01; genus QHCF01. Next base: position 5,314 of record QHCF01000160.1, on the reverse strand, counting down.
GCCGAGGAGGCTCTGGCCGTCATAGGCCAACTGGAGTCTCTGCGAGCTGAGCGCATGACCACGGAGCGCCAATTGAGTGAGGTACGAGAGCGGCTGCAGCGGGCCGGGATAGACATGGCCGAGACTCGGCTGCGGTGGGAGGCGGCGGCCGATGCCCTGCGGCGGGAGCTCGATTGCGAGCCCGGGGTCGCCCTTGAGGCCCCCCGCCCACCCCAGGAAGCAGGCGTCAGCGTGACGCAGCGGGCGCGGGACCTAGAGCGGGAGCTCCGCCTGCTCGGTCCGGTCAACCCACTGGCCCTGGAGGAGCTGGCGGCACTGGAGGAGCGGCACACCTTCGTCGAGGGTCAACGGGAGGATGTGCGCTCGGCCCGGCGCGAGCTGGCCAAGGTCATCAGGGCGGTCGACGCCGAGATCGTCGATGCGTTCGCCGCTGCCTACGAGGACGTGGCCAAGAATTTCGAGGGTCTGTTCGCCACTCTGTTCCCAGGTGGCACCGGCCGACTCAGGCTCACCGACCCTGCCGACATGCTGGGAGCCGGGGTCGAGGTGGAGGCCCGCCCGGCCGGCAAGAACGTCCGCAAGTTGTCCCTGCTCTCGGGAGGAGAGCGGTCCCTGGTGGCGCTGGCCTTTCTCTTTGCCGTCTTTCGCAGCCGGCCATCGCCGTTCTATCTCCTCGACGAGGTGGAGGCCGCCCTCGACGATGTCAACTTGCACCGTTTCCTGGGTCTGGTAGAGGAATTCCGCCACGAGGCCCAGCTGGTCATCGTCACCCACCAAAAGCGGACCATGGAGATAGCCGACTGCCTCTACGGAGTCACCATGGCTCCGGGTGGGTCGTCGCGGGTGCTGAGCGAGCGGACCAGCTCGCCAGCCTGAAACCGGGCGTCCGAACGGCGCCCTCGGGAGATTTCAGCCGGTTCTAAGGACAGTCACAGCCGGACCCTCCAAACTGGTGGCATGCCTTCTACGTCTCGCGGCCAACGCCCCAGCGGGATCAGCGGGCGCGATGCCAACCTGGGCCGGGCCACCCGGGTGACCGGCTGGGCCGCCGCCGGGTCGCTGGCTCTGGCGGGAGTTTTCTCGGCCATCGCCGCCCATGCATTCCCGGGCCGGGCGGCGGCGTCAACCACCGAGGCCTCGACCAGCGCGGGGTCGATTCAGTCGACGACGCCAACTTCGGCACCGTCGCCAACCACCACTTCCCCGGCCAGCTCCAGTCCGACCACCACTGATGCTGGCTCGTCACAGGCCGCCCGGGCAGCCACCGCTCCGCTGCAGGCCCCCAGTCAGGTCCCCGTGTCCACCCGCCGGCGGCCGGTGGCCGTCTCCGGGGGATCGTGACGCCAACCGAGGTCAGCCGGGCGAGGCCGGCCACCGTGCCCGTCCTCACTGTGGCCGACCCGACCCGGCTGGCGGCGATCGAACTGGTCGCCCTGGGCACGACCGGTCGGCTGGTGGTCACTGTGCCAACCGCTCTGGACCAGGCCACTGACATCTTGGTGAGGGGCCTGGAGGAGATCGAAAGGGCAGCTAGCCGCTTCAGGGATGACTCCGACCTCTCCCGGGTTAACCGGGCGGCTGGTCGCCCGGTGACAGTGTCTTCGTTGCTTGTCACCGCCGTCGAGGTGGCACTGCGGGCGGCCCGGTTGACCGGTGGGGACGTCGACCCCACCGTCGGACAGGCCATGCGGCTGGTGGGCTACGACCGCCACTTCGCCGATCTGGAGCCAGGCGGTCCCCCACTGCGCATGGTGGCCCAGCCGGTCCCCGGGTGGCGGACGGTGACGGTGGATCGCGGTGCCCGGACGGTACGGGTGCCACCGGGGGTGGAGCTCGACCTGGGGGCCACGGCCAAGGCCCTGGCGGCCGACCGGATCGCGGCACAGGTTGGTGAGGCGACGGGTGCCGGAGTGCTCGTGTCCCTCGGTGGAGACATAGCCGTGGCTGGTGTCCCCCCGGAGGGCGGTTGGGCCATCCGGGTGGCCGATGACCATCGTTTGCCGGATGGTCGCCCGGAGCCAGCCAACTCTGGTCCGAGAATTGGTGCCTATGGCAACCATTTCTTGGACCAGAGCTCCAATGGCCCGGGCGCCCCCATGGTCCCGGCCGGGCAGACCGTCGCCATTCGCACCGGCGGCCTGGCTACCTCGTCGACAACTGTACGGCAGTGGCAGCGGGGCCATCGGGTACTTCATCATCTGCTCGATCCGGCCACTGGTCAACCGGTGGAGGGCCCATGGCGCACGGTGAGCGTGGCCGGCGCCTCGTGCGTGGATGCCAACACGGCCAGCACGGCAGCCATGGTGCGGGGTACCTCCGCCGTCGACTGGCTGACCGCCATGGCCCTGCCTGCCCGCCTGGTTGGCCACGATGGGCAGGTGGTCACCGTGGGTGACTGGCCAACCGAGGCCCTATGAGCCCGGTGCTGGGCGGGCTATCAGTACTTGGTGGCCCCTCGATGGTGGGGACCGTGGCTCCCAGTCCGCTGTGGTACCTCACCAGGGGGACTGGGGCGGTCGTGTTGCTCCTGCTGACCGCCAGCGTGGTCCTGGGCATTGCCGGTACCGCCCGGTGGGGCAGCGCCCGATGGCCCCGCTTCGTGATCGGGACCCTGCACCGCAACATCTCCCTGCTGGTGCTGGTCCTGCTGGGCATACACATCGTCACCGCGGTGACGGACACCTTCGCCGGGATCCGCTGGATCGACACCGTGGTGCCCTTCACCTCCGGCTACCGAGCGCTCTGGCTGGGCCTGGGCACCCTGGCCCTCGACCTGCTGGTGTCGCTGGCCGTGACCAGCGCCCTGCGCCAGCGCCTGGGCTACCGGGCCTGGAAGAGCGTGCACTGGCTGGCCTATGCCTCGTGGCCGATAGCCGTCGTTCACGGCCTGGGCACCGGTTCGGACGCCAAGTCGGCCTGGCTACTGGCCCTCACCGCGATCTGCACGATCGCCGTGGTGGCGGCGGTTTGGTGGCGGGTGGCAGTGGGATGGCCGGCGCACCGACGAATCCGGGTGGGGGCGGTGGCGGCCAGCCTGTTGGCGCCCGTGGCCGGCGGTGTCTGGCTGGTGGTGGGCCCGCTCCACGCCGGCTGGGCCCGGCGTGCCGGCACCCCCTCGGCGGTGCTGGCCCGAGTGTCGTCGCCGGCTCCGGCATCCAGCGCCAGCCAGCCCAGCGCCAGCCAGCCCAGCTCTTCGGCCAACTTTCCCTCCAGGTTCTCTGCTCAGCTGGCCGGCACCGCGAGCCAGAGTTCCCCGGCAGCGGACGGCTCGGTGACCGTGACCCTGGCCACCACCCTCAGTGGGGGAACGACCGGCCGCCTCGTCATCGTCCTGCGGGGCCAGCCGTCCGGCGGCGGCGGGGTGGCGGTGACCAGCAGCCGGGCCAGCCTGGGGACTGCAGCCGATCCGAACCTGTACCGGGGCACGGTGGCGTCCCTGCGAGGCGGACAGATCTCCCTCGTCCTCACCGATACGGATGGTTCGGCCCTGGACGTCTCGGTCCGGGTGCAGGTCGACGCGGCGGCGGGAACGGTCACCGGCACGGCGCAGGCCGCCCCCAGCACGGCGCGCGCCAATTCGCCCGGTGCCAGTCAGTGAGCCCGTCGCCAACCTCGACCGCGACCAGGGCCTCGCGCCGGGACGCCACGTCGCTTCCCCGGCTCCTCGCCGGCGTTGGCCCCGACGACCGTGCGGTTGGACTCGACGAGCACCTCAGGCTCTGGGGGTCGCCACCATGGTGGGGCGGCCGTCACCGAGGGAAGGGAGACCCCTCCGGACTGGTAGCCGCAGTGGAGCGGTCCGGGCTGGCGGGAAGGGGCGGTGCCCGGTTCCCGACCGGTCGCAAGCTCCGGGCGGTAGCCGAGAACGGTCCCCGCACGGTGGTGGTGGCCAACGGCACCGAGGGTGAGCCCGCCAGCGCCAAGGACAAGCTCCTCATGGCTGCCTGTCCTCATCTGGTGTTGGATGGCGCCCTGTTGGCCGCCGAGGCGGTGGGAGCGGGCGAGGTGGTGGTCTGCGTGGACGCCCAGGCCCGGGCAGTCCTGGCCATTCTGGATCAGGCTCTGGCCGAACGGGCCTCGGCTGGCCTCGACCGGCTGCCCGTGTCGGTGGCCGTCAGCCCGTCAGGCTATGTGGCGGGAGAGGAATCGGCCCTGATCCACTGGCTCAACCGCGGCCCTGCCATTCCCACTGCCGTTCCTCCCCGTCCCTTTCAGCGCGGCGTGCGGGGGCGTCCCACCCTCGTGCAGAACGTGGAGACCCTGGCTCACCTGGCCCTGATCGCCCGCTTCGGGGACGAGTGGTTCCGGGCCCTGGGTACCGTGGCAGAGCCGGGCTCGACTCTGCTCACCGTGTCGGGAGCCGTGCGTTATCCGGGAGTCGTCGAGGCGACCGTCGGTACCTCGATCGGCGACGTGGTGGCGACAGCCGGCGGGCCCACCGCTGAGGTGGGCGCCTTTCTGGTGGGGGGTTACTTCGGGGCCTGGCTACCAGCCGCCCCGGCGTGGACGGCTCCGCTGAGCCAGGCCGGCCTCACCCGCCTGGGGGGATTTCTCGGTACGGGCGTCGTCGTGGCCCTCCCCGCCGATGCCTGCGGGCTGGTCGAGACGGCCCGAGTGGTTCGATACCTGGCCGGCGAGAGCGCGGGCCAGTGCGGACCGTGCGTCCACGGGCTGGCCTCCATCGCCGGGGCCACGGCCGAGCTGGCCGGCGCCGGTCGGCACCGTCGGGCCGAGGAGGACCTGGCGCGCTGGACGGCCCAGGTACGTGGCCGGGGCGCCTGCCATCATCCCGATGGGGTGGCCAACCTGGTCGACAGCGCCCTGCGGGTGTTCTCCGGCGAAATTGAGGTTCACGCCCGCACGGGGCGATGCCCAGCCACGGGGCGCCCGCCGGTGCTGCCGGTGCCACGGTGAGGCCAGCCAGGGTGCACCTCAAGGTCAATCCAATCGCCTGCGACGGCTCGGCCCTGTGCGCCGAGCTCTTCCCGGAGTGGGTCGGCCTCGACGACTGGGGCTATCCCCTGATCGACTCGGGACCTGTTCCACCGTGGCTCCTCACCCATGCCCGCCGGGCGGTGGCTGCCTGCCCCACCCTGGCCCTGCGCCTGGAGGACTGAAAAAGGCTTTCCGGCGGGGACCTCTGGGTTTGCGTCCGGGCGCGTAGGCTGCTGCGGTCATGCATCTCCTCGAGCTCGTCGTCATCATCGTGGCCGCCGTGGTGGCGGTCTCGGGGGCGGTGGTCGGGGCGGTGGTCGCCCGTCGTGGGCGGACGCTCGAGCTGGAGGCACCACCCGAGGCACCCCCGGCCCCACCC
>QHCF01000101.1 GCA_003244275.1 Acidimicrobiales bacterium | reverse complement strand
GGAGGGCACTCCCGGTAACCGACTGGTAGGCGTCACTGGACGACCACACGTTGCCGTCGAAGGAGTCGAGGGATGTGAGCCGCCAGTAGGCCGGCCGGGCTGCCCCGACCGTGAGCACCTCGACGTTGGACTGGCGAACCAGACGGTCCCTGATGTCCACCAGGGGATTGACGGTGATGCGCGGGCTGGGCTGGATCCGATTGTCGTGATGCAGACTGACAACCGGAGCGGCGCCCGCGCCGGGAAGATGGGGGCCGATCAGACTGGCGGCCACCACGGCGGTGGCTCCCAGGACCAGGCCGCCGCCAGCCAACGTGGCCGCTCCCGACCTGGTCCGACTGGCAAACCACGCAGTGGTGGCTGCGGCCTTGTCGGCTTCGTGGACCACCACGAAGACCAGCACGCCAGCCACGTAACCAGCTATGGCCAGAGCTCGCCCGGCCGAGCGGCCCAGGGCGGCGGTGAACAGCACGATGGTGAACGAGGGGATGAGTGCCTCGAGAGTGCCTCCCGTGCGAAAGGCGGCCCAGTCGGCCAAGGCCGCGGCCATGCCCACGCTGTACATGGCAATCAGCAGGAATCCCTTGGTGGCGGGGGCGGGAGCGGTCAGCTGGGCAAAATCCATCCGAGCGTGGGAGATGGCCGAGCTGAAGGCATGGACGGTACCTGACCAGGGGATCCCGTCGACCGTGCTGCTGGGCAAGATCAGCCAAACCACCGCCATGGTGACACCCAGTGCGCACAGGCCGAAGGTGGCGGTGGTGCCCAGGCCCAGGCGCCTCCCGGCAAAGGCCAGCCCATGGCCGACGAGGACGGCGACCACCACGGGCAGGAGGAATGCCAGCCCGGCGAACAGCCGACCCATCCCGGCGGCCGCCGTCAGCGTTACCACCGCCAGGCTGGCGGCCGGCAGCGCGGCCCGCCTCACAACACTGCTCCGCAGGGGCAACGATGCTCCGCCCTCACCGCTGGGCCCCGGCCGAGCCCCGGGCCCTGACAGGCCGGGGGTCTGAGCGGGTATTTCGACTCACGGTCTGAGCCCAGGTCACCGCAAAGGGCACCTTGGTGCTCACCCGAACGGTCGTGAGATCGCCGGGAACGGGCCCGGCGGCCTCTGGGAGCCGCTTCCCGGATGCCCCGTCCGCTTCGAGGAGCACCAGGATGATCGGTCCGAACCACCGCCGCAACTGGGCCACCTCCCCCAGGTCGGTCCTGGATGCGGAGGTGGTGGTGACCACGACCAGGGATCCCCCGGTCCTCTGGTCCGCCAGCATGGTGACGGTGCGAGCCAGGTCGCCTGACTGGGTGATGGCTGCCTCGGCCAGCCTGGTCAACATGGTGTCCAGATGTCCTGGCCCGGACCTGGTACCCGAGTCGACCCCAGCGCTGGTGACCAGGCGAACGGGAGAACCCTGTAACGACGCCGCGCTGACCACGCTGGCGGCGGCCGACAGTGCCCGCTCCAGTGATGAGGGGCTCTGGACCGTTCGCCGTAGGTCGACGGCCACTGTGACGCCGCCCTGCCAGAGGGCCTCCTCCTGGCGAATCAGGAGGTCGCCGGATCGAGCGGTGGCCGGCCAGTGCACCCGGCGCAGGTCGTCGCCCTCGTCGTAGGAACGAAGGGTGTAGAAGTCCTCGCCGCGCTGGCCGAGAAAGGAACGGGGGTCACCAGCACCGCTTTGGTGGCCGCCGCGAGCCGGAGGCGGACAGGTGATCGGGTCGACCTGGGGGTAGACGGTGAATCGGGTCGGGGCGGCGGCGGTGGCGGAGGAGGTCGCCAGTCCAAACGGGTCTCTGCGTTCGAGTTGCAGGGGCCCAAGGGTGAAGATGCCCCGGCGCTCCGAGGGTAGACGGTAGGCCGCCCTGGCTACCTCAGCCGGATCGAGCGGGGCCAACAGGAAACGGGCCGATCGGCGGCCACCATCGAATGGGTCACGGGCCCACATGAGTGGAGAACGGCGCCCGGACGGGTTGCGCACCGTCAACTCGACCCGGCATGGCTGACCGGCATGCACTCGTGGCGGGTGCAGGGAACGGGTGCCGACCATCTGGCAACGGCCCCGACGTACCCACACCGCGGCCACCATCACCAGCACCGCGGCTGCGGTGGCCAGCACATACAGCTCGACCAATCCGAGGAGCCGGCCGATCAGGGCCAGGACCACCGAGGAGCCGGCCAGCATCCAACCGCGCTTGGTTGGCAAGCGCGCCTACCTGGGGGCCAGCGTGCCGGTGGGCACCGGTACCCTGGCCAGCACCTCGTCGACGACTCCTACGGTGTCGATCCCGCTCAACTGAGCACCCGAGGTGAGGATGAGGCGGTGCTCGAGCACCGGGCCGGCCACGACCTTGACGTCGTCAGGGATCAGGTAGGCACGGCCCTCAGCGGCCGCTCTGGCCCGAGCCGACCGCTGAAGAGCCAGCACCCCACGCGGTGACATGCCCAGGGCCAGCGCGGCATGGGACCTGGTCGTCTCGGCCAGGTCGATGATGTAGCCCTTGATGGCCGGGGCCACAAAGACGCAGCGGGCCACCTCGACCATGGTGGCCACATCGGCCGGCCCGGCCACCGGTTCCAGGGTGTCGACCACATTGCCGCTGGCCTGGGTGTCGAGCATGGCCAACTCGGCCCGACGGGCTGGGTAGCCCATGTGGATACGCATCAAGAAGCGGTCCAGCTGACTCTCGGGCAGTGGATAGGTGCCCTGATGCTCGATTGGGTTCTGAGTGGCAATGACGATGAAGGGCGACGGCAGGGCGTAAGTGATGGTGTCCACTGTCACCTGACCTTCCTCCATGGCCTCCAGTAGGGCGGACTGGGTCTTGGGGGACGCCCGGTTGATCTCGTCACCCAGGACGACGTTGGCGAACAGGCCTCCCGGGCGAAACTCGAAGCACTCTTTGGCCCGGCTGTATACGTTCACCCCCGTCACATCTGAGGGCAGCAGGTCAGGAGTGAACTGGATTCGCTGGCACCGGCACTCCAGCGAGGCGGCGATGGCCTTGGCCAGGCTGGTCTTGCCGACCCCCGGAACGTCTTCGATGAGGAGGTGGCCCTGGGCCACCAGGCAGATCAGGGACAGGCGGATGGCATCATCCTGGCCCTGGATGGCCTGCTCGATGTTCTCGACGATCGACTCGAACAGCTTGGCGAAGTCGATGTCGCGCCGAGCCACCGGTCGTTGCTGTCTGGCCACCGGCTTACTCTACGGTAAGGGCCATGTCTACGAGGGACAGGGCCCTTTGCCTCGCCGTCGACGTCGGGGGGACCAAGCTGGCCGCCGGGCTGGTGGATGACCGCGGTCGGCTAGTGGCCGAGGAACAGGCGTCGACGCCGAATGACGGCGATGCCGAGGCGGTCTTCTCTGCCCTGATGGGGGTAGTCGACCAAGTGCGGGACAACCAGACCGTCGAGGCGCTGGTGGGCTGCGGGGTCGGGTGTGGTGGCCCCATGACCTCCGACACGGTGTCGCCACTCAACATCGACGCATGGAGATCCTTTCCGCTGAGGTCGAGGTTGGCGGACTCCACCGGGCTGCCGACCTTCATCGACAATGACGCCAAAGCCCTGGCCCTGGGTGAAGGCTGGGTGGGTGCGGCGGCGGGCAGACGGGACTACCTGGCCATGGTCGTCTCCACCGGGGTGGGGGCAGGGATCGTGCTGGATGGCCGGCTGCTCAACGGCCGAACCGGCAATGCCGGCCACATCGGCCATGTGGTAGTGGAGCCCGACGGCCGGCGGTGCTCCTGTGGCGGGGNNGGGAGGGGTTGTCTGGAGGCAGAGGCCGCTGGCCCTGCCATCGCCGCCCTCACTGGCCGTCCAGCCAGTGAGGCTGACCAGGCGGTGGTGGCCAGGACCGGACGACTGGTGGGTCGGGCGGTGGCATCGACAGCCAACCTGTTAGATCTGGACCTGGCGGTGGTGGCCGGGTCGGTGGCATTGGGTTTCGGCGACCCGTTCTTCGCCGCCGCCCAGGCCGAACTGGATGCCCTGGCCTGCCTCGACTTCTCCTCGGGGACCACTATCGTCCCAGCTGGACTGGGGCGCCAGGGACCCCTCGTGGGGGCGGCCGCAGTGGCCTGGCGAGCGCTTGGGGGCGCCGACGCCTGGCCTACGGGCGCGTGGTGACCCTGCCCATCGGGTCGGGACGGCGGCCACACCGCATAAGTGGGTGTGGTCCGTCAACGAGGTCGTTGGTGGCGCCCATGGTTGCGGCCCGCATCCTGCTGGCGGTCGTCCGCCGGCCTGATTTGTGGGCCACGGCAATGGACCAGGCCCGGGTGACGGCCCGGCCGGGCTGGTGGCGGGACTGGCCTCCGTGGCCAAAGCCCTCTGGCAGATACCTCGAATTTCGCCTGGAAACGGCCTATGGCTCGGCCAGGCCGATCGCCGTGTCCCCCGCCGATGTAGTAGGACACCTGGAATGGTGCCGCGACCAGCGCAAGCTGTCGCGCTAACGTCGGACCATGCCGCTGCCACCACCGCCGTGAGCCGGGCGCTGGTCCTCAACGCCAGCTTCGAACCACTGTGCGTGGTACCCACTCGGCGGGCCCTGTTGCTGGTGCTTGATGACAAGGCCGAACTGGTAGCGGCAACCGACGGGGTGTTCCGTTCGGTGAGGGCGACCTTTCCCGAACCGTCAGTGGTACGCCTGGCCCGCTACGTCAAGGTGCCCTACCAGACCCGGTTGGCCCTCAACCGTCGGGCCGTCTTCGCCCGGGATGGCCACCGCTGCCAGTACTGCGGTGCGGGGGCGGAGAACATCGACCACGTGGTGCCCCGCAGTCGAGGGGGTACTCACACCTGGGAGAATGTGGTGGCCGCCTGCCGGCCGTGCAACAGTCGCAAGGAGGATCGCCTCCTCCATGAGGTCGGCTTCACCCTGCATCGCTCACCGGCCCAGCCCCACCAGCGAATCTGGCTGTTGGTGGCCATCGGTGGGGTGCGCCCGGACTGGGAGCCCTATCTCGGCCCAGCTCCGCTGGCAGAGTTTGGACCTGCTTCGCTGTCAGATCTCGGGACCGCCTGGCTGTCAGCTTGAGTGCCCCTGCCTGGGACGTGCGTTGGCGAGCGGGCGACGCCGCCCGCCTTCACCAGTCACTCCCGGCGGCATGCGGGGCCAGGTTGGTCACCTTGTGCCGAGTCAGCCGTCCGGCCCTGGTGCTGGGCAGCACCCAAGCGCAGGGCGACGCCGCTCTGGGCGGAACAGCTGCCACCGGCATCGACGTGGGCCGCCGACGCAGCGGTGGGGGAGCGGTCCTGGTCGCACCCGGACAACTGGTCTGGGTCGAGGTGCACATCGAGCGGGACGATCCCCTCTGGGAGGCGGATGTGGGTAGGGCGTTCTGGTGGTTGGGGGACGTCTGGGCTCGGGCCCTGGCCGATCTGGGGATTGCGGCCGTCGAGGTGCACCGGGGGGCTCTGGTCGCCACTCGCTGGTCTTCCACGGTGTGCTTCGCCGGGTTGGGGCCCGGCGAGGTGACGGCCGGAACAGCGAAGGTGGTTGGCCTGTCCCAGCGCCGGACCCGCGAAGGGGCAACCTTTTCCTGTGCCGCCCTGTTGGACTGGGAGCCCGGCGACCTGCTCGACCTGCTGGCCCTCGAACCCGAGCAGCGCATCGAGGCAGCCGCCTGCCTCAACCGAGCGGCCACCGGCCTGCGGGCGTTGGTGGATCGCCCCGCCGAGCTGACGGTGAGCAGAGTCGAACTCGCCTTCCTCCGTCGCCTGGTGTGAGAGCGCTCGGGCCAGGGAGGGGTGGCTACGGTCGAGGACTGGCCCTGACGGCGGTCCCGTAGGCGCAGATCTCGGTCCAGTTGCCGCCCATGTCGGAGGTGTCGAATCGAAAGGCCAGGACCGCGTTGGCCCCCGTGGTCTGAGCCTCCTCCACCATGCGCTGTATGACCTCCTCCCGGCTGTCAACCAGGTTCTGGGTCATGCCCTTGAGCTCGCCGCCGACCAGCGACTTGAACCCGGCGCCCAGCTGGGAGCCGATGTTGCGCGATCGGACGGTGAGTCCAAACACCTCCCCCAGCACCTCGGTGATCTCGTACCCAGGCAGGTCGTTGGTGGTCGTGATCAACACACTGGCGTCCTACCCGTCGCCGGGCACGGCAATCGCTCCTCGACACATCAGCCGACGCGCAAGAAATGGACGTGGGGGATTGACGGGTGGGGGGAAGGGGCGTAAGGTGGCGGGCAGTGGCGCGAAGGGGAGGGTCCGGACGCGCGTGAGGGAGAGCGGTGGGAGTGAGCGAGGATGGCCAGGTTCTATGGGGAGTTCGAGCACTCCTTGGATGTCAAGGGACGAGTCATCCTGCCTGTTGCCTTCCGCCCTCACTTTGCGGCCGGGGGCTACCTCTCCAAGTTCGACAGTGGCTGTCTGGCCCTGTGGGAGCCAGCCGAGCTCGAGAAGGAGATGGAGACACTGCTGGCGCAGGCAGCCACCAGTCCCGAGCTGCGCGACCTGGCTCGGGTGCGGGCAGCCGGCACCCACGAGGTGGAGGTGGACCGCCAGGGCCGTCTGCCCATCCCGATCCGCCTGCGGGAGTTCGCCCGCCTGGATGGCGAGGTTCTCGTCGTTGGCGCCATCAACCATGTGGAGCTGTGGCCGCCAGTCCGTTGGCGCGAGCATCTCGAGCAACCCTACGACCGTCGCCTCATCGAGGCCTGAGGCGACCGACAACAATGATCACCTGGCGCATGCGCAGCCCCTCGACTGGGGCGATGGGGGACTTCCCTCTCCGCCGACTCCCGTCGCCGCCGGCAGGTATCCCACCTGACGGCACAGCACTGGTCGGGGGGCTGCGGATGAGCCAGGTGAAATCGGAGCGGGGCTTTGAGCATCGCCCGGTGATGTTGGCCGAGGTAGTGGAGTTGTTCGGGCCCGTACCGCCTGGCCTGGTGCTGGACGCCACTGTTGGGGGGGGTGGCCATGCCTCGGCCATCCTCGCCGCTCATCCCCATCTGTCGCTGGTGGGCCTGGATGCCGATCCAGAGGCTGTGGCTGCCTCTCGGTCGGCACTGGCGGGAGTGGGGGAGAGGGGTGCGGTCTACCAGGCCAATTTTGGCCAATTGAAGACAGTAGTGGGCGAACGTGCGCTGTCTGGAGCCCTGTTCGACCTCGGGGTCAGCTCCGCCCAGTTGGACCGGCCCGAGCGGGGCTTCTCCTACCGGGTCGACGCCCCCCTCGATATGCGCATGGACCCCGGCGGGGGCGCCAGTGCAGCTGACGTGGTCAACAGCATGGACACCGACGAGCTGGCCCGGCTGCTGGCAGCCAACGGGGAGGGGCGTTTTGCCCGGCGCATCGTCCGGGCCATCGTGGCAGCCCGACCCCTGGCCACCACCGGGCAACTGGCGGAGGTGGTGCGGGCGGCCATCCCGGCCGCTACCCGGCGCCAGGGCGGCCACCCGGCCAAGCGGGTGTTCCAGGCCATCCGCATCGCAGTCAATGCCGAGCTGGAGGTCCTGGGGCCGGCCCTCGATGACGCCATCGAGCTGCTGGCTCCGGGTGGGCGCGGCGTGGTCCTGTCCTACCACTCCGGCGAGGACCGCCTGGTGAAGGGGCGCCTCACTCGGGCCGCCACCGGGGGCTGCACCTGCCCGCCGGGCCTGCCGTGTGTTTGTGGAGCCCAGCCTTGGGTGCGCCTGCTCAACCGTGGGGCGCGGCGTCCGTCCGCCGCCGAGGTGGCGGCCAATCCCCGCGCCGCCAGTGCCCGCCTGAGAGCTGCGGAACGCCTGGTACCGGAGCATGGAGACCCGGCCGGTACAGATCGGGAGGGCCGGCCATGAGCGTGCCGGAGACTCGGTGGGGCGGGCCAGCCCTGCGTCAGCCGGCAACGGGGCGCTCGGCGCCTCGTCGCTCTCCGGAGCCGTCCCGAGCACCCCTCCGAGTTCTGCACAGTCCCAACCGGCGCCGGCCGCGCCTGGCTCAGCGGCCCAGGTTGGTGCTGGTCGGCGGGCTGGGTGTCATCTGCCTGGTTCTGTTGGGGGTGGTTGCCGCTCACGTCATGCTGGCGCAGAGCCAGCTTCGGCTGGATCGGCTGAACCACCAACTGGCTGCCCAGGTCGGGGCGCACCAACGCCTCGAGCTCCGGGCCGCCCAGCTGGAGTCACCCACCCGAATAGTGACCACCGCCCAGCAGCACCTGCACATGGTGATCCCGGCCAGCGTGACCTACCTGTCCCCGAAGTCCCAGACTGCCCGGACTGGGACCACCGCCGGGCCTGCCCGGACTGGGACCACCGCCCCGTCTCGTCGGTGACCGGCCCACCCCGGCCTTCGCCCAGGGTGGCCCCCTGGGTCCGCCGCCGCGCCGCCCGTGGCCCGGTGCCTCGGCCTTCCCTCCGGCGGGCGGCCAGCCGCAGCCTCAGCCGGCGTCCGGCGGCAGGCACCAGGCCCCGTCCGGCGGCAGGCACCAGGCCCCGTCCGGCGGCAGGCACCAGGCCCAGGGCCAGCTACAGGTCCACGCCTGCCACCCCTCGCCAGGCCGCCCGGCGGCTGATCACTCTCATGGTCGTCATGGGGACAGCGTTCGTGTTGGTGATAGGCCGCCTCACCTGGGTCCAGGTGTTCCACAATCAGGCCTATGCGGCGGTCGGCCGCTCGGAGCTGTTGCACACAGTGAACCTGCCAGCCCAGAGGGGTCCCCTGTTGGACAGGGACGGTCGTGTCCTGGCCATGTCGGTTCCCCTTCAGACGGTGGTCGCCGATCCCCACCAGATCGACGATCCGCTGGGTGAGGCCAAGGCCTTGGCTCCGGTGCTCAAGATGAGCGTCGCTACCTTGCAGCACGACCTGAGCCTGGGCTCGGGCTTCGTCTACCTGGCTCACCAGGTGGACGATTCCACCGCGGCCGCGGTGAAGGCCCTGGCGCTGACCGGGATCAGCTTCGTGAAGGAGCCCAAGCGGGAGCTGCTGGCTGGCGATGTGGCTGTGCCGGTACTCGGCCAGGTGGGGACCGAAGGCCATGGCCAGGGCGGTATCGAGTACCAGTACGATCGCCAACTGGCCGGCCACTCGGGTCAGATGGTGGTCCAGCGCGATCCCAACGGCAGGGACATCCCCGGTGGGGTGGTCAGCGATCAGGCGGCCCAGCCCGGCCGAGGGTTGGTGCTCACCCTCGACACCCCCCTGCAGATCGAGGTCCGCCAAGCCCTCTCCAACGAGGTGGTGACCAGCAAGGCCCAGGCCGGCATGGCCGTGGTCATGGACTCTCGCAATGGCGACATCCTGGCCATGGCCAACCTTGCTCGGTCGCCCAATCAGCCCACTGGGGCTCCGATCCCGGCCCCGTCCAACCTTGCCCTCAACGAGGTCTTCGAGCCGGGGTCGACGGCCAAGGTCGCCACCATCGGCGGTGCTCTGCAGGACCATGTCGTGACCCCATCTCAGCGCCTGGTGGTGCCCGACCAGCTCCAGGTGGCCGACGCCACCTTCCACGACGCCGAAGCCCACCCGACGACTGATCTGTCGGTGAGCGACATCCTGGCTCGCTCCTCCAACGTGGGGACCATCACCATCGCCAAGATGCTGGGCAAGGAGCGCATCAACCACTTCCTGCAGGATTTCGGCTTCGGGCGGCCCACCGGCCTCGGCTTCCCAGGCGAGTCGGCCGGCTTCCTCGACAAGCCGGCCCACTGGTCGGGCACGGCCATTGGCGCAGTCCCCATCGGCCAGGACGAGGCCGTCACCGCCGTGCAGATGCTCGATGCCTACAACGTGGTGGCCAATGGTGGATTGATGGTCCCACCCCGTCTGGTGGATGCCACCGTCGATGCCAGCGGAGCTGAGCATCCCGTCCCGGCTCAACCCAATCGTCGGGTGATCTCGGCCCGGACGGCCAACCAGCTCAAGCCCATGCTCGAACAGGTGGTGCAGGGGGCTGACGGCACCGGCAAGGCGGCGGCCATCCCCGGCTACGCGGTGGCCGGGAAGACCGGCACCGCCCAGAAGCCGTACGCGGGAAAGCCTGGCTACCAGCCAGGTGCATACATGGCCAGCTTCGTCGGCTTCATACCGGCCCAGCGGCCAGCGCTGACGGCCATCGTCGTGTTGGACCAGCCCACTCCCATCTACGGGGGCTCGGTGGGGGCACCGGTATTTGCCGAGATCGGCCGGTACGCCCTGAGCCACTTCCACGTCCCCCCTGACCTGGCTCCCGGGAGCGGGCCAGTCACCGTGCCGGTGGTCATCCCGCCCCCCGTCACCCCCGGAGCTACCACTGGCTCGACCACACCCACCGGCTCGACCACCAGCAGCACGGGAGCCACCACGGCCAAGGCCGCGTCGCGGACCCCAGCCTCCCAGGTACGGACCACCGCTTCGGCCTCCAGGTCGGTTCCCGGTTCGACTCCCAGCACCGGGGGGTCGACCACGAGCACTACGCTCGGACGGTCACCAGGGATTCGGAGCAGACCGTAGTGCCGCTCGACCAGCTGCTGGGAGGGGTCGACGTGGTGGAGATCCGGGGGGATCCGACCGATGTCGGCGTGAGGGCCATCACCTTCGACACCGGCGACGTCGTCCCCGGGTCACTGCACTGCTGCCTGCCAGGGACCAGGGTCGACGGCCACGACCTGGCTGAGCGGGCGGTATCGGCCGGGGCCACTGCCCTGCTGTGCGAGCGGATGCTGCCCCTGGACGTGGTGCAGGCCCGGGTGCCACAGGGCCAGGTCCGGCCAGCCATGGCCCGGGTGGCCGCGTCCTACTGGGGCCATCCCGCCTCGTCGCTGGTGATGACCGGGGTGACCGGGACCAACGGCAAGACGACGGTCACCCACCTCTTGTCAGCCATCCTGGAGGCCCACGGCTGGCCCACCGAGGTGATCGGTACCCTGCAGGGGGCTCGCACCACCCCCGAGTCGCCGCTCCTCCAGCGGCAGCTGGCCGAGTTGCGCGACCGCGGTACCCGGGCAGTGGCCATGGAGGTGTCGTCCCACGCCCTGGCCCAGCACAGGGTGGACGGCATCCGCTTTGCGGTGGCCTGCTTCACCAATCTGAGTCGGGATCATCTCGACTACCACCGGACCATGGAGGCCTATTTCGAGGCCAAGGCCGACCTCTTCACTCCGGCCCGGGCCGAGGCCGGCGTCGTCAACGCCGACGACCACTGGGGCCGATGCCTCCTCGCTCAGGCCCAGATACCGCCGGAGGCGTTCAGCCTGGGCGATGCCGGCGACCCCGACGTGGGGCCCACCAGCGCCACCTTCACCTGGGACCGGAGCCACCGGGTGCGTCTGGCCCTGGGCGGACGCTTCAACCTGACCAACGCCCTGGCCGCCGCCACCATGGCCCGCTATCTCGGGGTACCGGGGGACGCGGTGGCGGCCGGGCTGTCGACGGTGCGGTCCATCCCGGGGCGCCTGGAGGTGGTCGAAGCGGGCCAGCCCTTCACCGTGCTGGTCGACTATGCCCATACGCCCGCCGCCCTGGAGCAGGCCCTGGAAGCGGCCCGGCTCGGTATCCAGAGTCGGAATCGACCGGCCGGGAGCGGCGGCCCGGGCCGGGTCATCGTGGTGTTCGGCGCCGGGGGGGACCGTGATCGCACCAAGAGGCCTCTCCTCGCCGAAGTAGCCACCCGGCTGGCTGACCGGGCCTATCTCACCTCGGACAATCCTCGCCACGAGGACCCCTTGGCCATCATGGCCGAGGTGGCCAGGGGAGCGGCCCGTCCCGAGGTGTTGGTGGCCGAGCCCGACCGGGCCACTGCCATCACCCTGGCCCTGGAGGATGCCACTGAGGGCGATGTCGTCCTCGTGGCCGGAAAGGGACATGAAACCGCTCAGGACGTGGCCGGCCATCGGGCCCCCTTCGACGACCGATTGGTGGCCCGGGCCGCCCTCCAGCGCCGATACCCGCCCGCTCCTCAGCACCCAGCCAGCCATCCAGACCGGCCGGCCGACGACGACGACGACGGAGGCCAGCAGTGATCGCCCTGTTCACTGCGGGTGCGGTGGCTCTGTTGCTGACCGGCCTGGGTACGCCTGTCCTCATGCGCTGGCTCACGGCGAGGGGCGTCGGCCAGCACATCCGGGAGGACGGCCCCAAGGGCCATGTCACCAAGGCCGGCACACCGACCATGGGCGGCATCACCATCGTGGGGGCGGTGGTGATCGGCTACATCGCCGGTCACCTGGGAATAGGGGCGCCCTTCACCCGCTCGGGGGCCCTGGTCATCCTGGTGGTGGCGGCGGCCGGCCTGGTCGGACTGATCGACGACTGGATCAAGGTCCACAACCAGCGCAACCTGGGCCTGTCAACCCGAGCCAAGCTGGGCGGCCAGCTCCTGTTGGCCCTCACCTTCGTCTTCCTGGGCCTTTACTGGGTGCGGGTGAGCACCATGTTGTCGTTCACCCGCTACAGCTCCACCGGGATCAACCTCCACTACGCGGGTTGGGGAATCCTGGCCGCGGTGGCCCTCATCGGCGCCTCCAACGCGGTGAACCTCACCGACGGCCTCGACGGCCTGGCCGCCGGATCCGCCGCCATCATCTTCAGCTGCCTGGCCGTGATCGGCTACTGGGTGTTCCGCCACCCCCGCATCTACCACGTCCACAATGGGCTGGACCTGGCCCTGGTGGCGGTGGCCCTCACCGGGGCGTGCACCGGGTTCTTGTGGTGGAACGCCGCCCCCGCCCGGATCTTCATGGGTGACACCGGTTCTCTGGCCATCGGGGCTGGCCTGGCCGCCCTGTGCTTCGAGATGAACCTGCAGCTGTTGCTGCCCCTGCTCGGTGGGCTGTTCGTGCTGGTCACCCTGTCGGTGGTGATCCAGGTGGCCAGCTTTCGCCTGTTCGGCCGGCGGGTGTTCCTGATGGCACCCCTGCACCACCACTTCGAGCTCAAGGGGTGGCCGGAGACCACCGTGATCATCCGCTTCTGGATCCTGGCCGGGCTGTTCACGGCCATGAGCCTGGGCCTGTTCTACGCCGATTTCCTCACGTTCGGGACGGCCGGCTGATGGGTCGCTCGGGTGCCCTGGTGGTCGGGTTGGCCCGCACGGGTGAGGCCGTGGTCAGGCACTTTGCGAAATTGGGCCTCTCGGTAGTCGCAGTCGATGACCACTCCCACCCGGCCCTGCGCCAGCGGGCTGCCGCCCTGGGTGTCGAGCTGGTGGAGGCCCCCACGCCGTCCCGTCTGGCCGAGCTGGCCCAGGGCGTCGAAGTGGTGGTGGTGAGCCCGGGTGTCCCGGCCCACCACCCGGTCTTCGCCCTGGATCCGGGCATCCCCGTGATGAGCGAAGTGGAGCTGGCGGCCCGGGCCACGACGGTGCCGATCCTGGCCATCACGGGGACCAACGGCAAAACCACAGTGACCACCCTGGTGACCCGGATGCTGGCTGCCAGCGGGTACCGCGCCGTAGCGGCCGGCAATATCGGCATGCCGCTGGTGGAGGCGGTGGCCACCGATGCCGAGGTGCTGGTGGTGGAGGTGTCGTCGTTCCAGCTGGCCCTGACCTCGACATTTCGACCGCAGGTGGCGACCTGGCTCAATGTGGCTGAGGACCACCTCGACTGGCACCTGGGGATGGATGGCTATGTGGCGGCCAAGGCCCGCATCTGGGCCAACCAGGGGGCCGGTGAGGTGGCGGTGGCCAATGCCGAGGATCCGGTGGTCACGGCGGCCGCCTGGTCAGCCCCGGCCCGGCTGGTCACCTTCGGGCTGGGAGTGGGCGACTACCGGGTGCACGACCAACGCCTAATTTCGCCCCAGGGAGTGGTGGCCAGGGTGGACGAGCTGCCCCGGACCATGCCCCACGACCTGGCCAACGCCCTGGCCGCGGTGGCCACCGCCGGGGCCGGGGGGGCCAGTGCCGAGGCCTGCCGAGAGGTGCTGATGGACTTCGGCGGCCTACCGCATCGGGTGGAGCTGGTAGGCCGGCACGGTGGGGTGTCGTGGTACGACGACTCCAAGGCCACCACCCCGGCCTCGGTGCTGGCCGCCCTGGGGGGCCTCGCCTCGGTGGTTCTGGTGGCCGGCGGGCGCAACAAGGGGATGGATCTGTCCGCTCTGCGGGCCGGCGCCGGGCGGATCCGGTCGGTGGTGGCCATCGGGGAGGCGGCGGGCGAGATAGAGGCGGCCTTCGCCGGCCTTAGCCCAGTGGTGGCGGCCGGATCGATGGATGAGGCGGTGGCCTTGGCGGCCGAGGCGGCCCGGCCCGGTGACTCGGTGGTGTTGTCCCCGGCGTGCACTTCGTTCGACTGGTACGGGTCGTACGCCGAGCGGGGCGACGACTTCGCCCGAGCGGTCAGGACGGCGTTGGGGCCGGGAGTGACTTCGGGTCATTCTTTGGACGGATCATCCCCTTCAGGTGCCCAAGAGCGCCCAAAGAATGGGGCGGTTCGTTGAGAGCCCTGTTGTCCCGGCGCTCGAGCGTCCCGGCCAAGCCGCCGGGCCCACAAAAGCCGGCTGTCTTCGTCGGGTTGCTGGCCCTGGTCGTGATCCTCAACGTGATCGGCCTGGTGATGGTGCTGTCTGCCTCGTCGGTCGAGTCCCTGCGGGTGCACGGCTCGTCGTGGTATTTCTTCGTGCGCCAGGTCCAGTGGCTGGCTGTCGGCGGCATCGCCATGGCCATCACCATACGGGTCGACTACCGGTCCTGGCGGCGATGGAGCAGGTGGTTCATGGTGGCCTGCCTGTTCCTGCTGGTCCTGATCCTGGTGCCCGGGTTCGGGGTGACGGTGGGGGGATCCAGCCGATGGCTGGGCGCCGGCTCGCTGCGCATCCAGCCCTCCGAGCTGACCAAGCTGGCCATGGTGTTGTTCGGGGCCGACCTGCTGGCTCGCCGGGCCGACC
This sequence comes from Acidimicrobiales bacterium, assembly GCA_003244275.1. Lineage (GTDB taxonomy): Bacteria > Actinomycetota > Acidimicrobiia > Acidimicrobiales > QHCF01 > QHCF01. Next base: position 24,763 of record QHCF01000101.1, on the reverse strand, counting down.
GAATGGGCGACTGGCGGGTCACCCTGCGACCGATCCTGGTCGTCTTCGGCCTGGCCGGCGCCCTGATCTTCACCCAGCCCGACCTGGGCACCACCCTGGTGCTGGCCTGCATCACCCTGGGGCTGCTGTGGTGCGCCGGCACCCGCCTGGCCACCATGTCCGGCGTGGTGGCTCTCCTGGTGGGGGGGGCCGTCATCTCCAGTGCGATGAAGCCCTATCAGCGGGCTCGGTTGCTGTCGTTCACCAACCCCTTGGCCCACGCCTCCAACTCCGGCTACCAGGTGGTCCAGTCGCTGGTGGGCTTGACGTCGGGGCACTTGTTCGGGGTGGGCCTGGGCGCCAGCCGAGCCAAGTGGGGCTTCTTGCCCAACGCCTACACCGACTTCATCTTCGCCATCATCGGCGAGGAGCTGGGCCTGATCGGGGCGGTGCTGGTGGTGGGCCTGTTCGTGGCCCTGGCCGTGCTGGGCATCCGTATTGCGGGTCGGGCCCCTGACCGGTTCGGGGCTCTGATGGCGGCCGGCATCACCTGCTGGATCGTCGGCCAGGCGGTGATCAACATCGGAGCGGTGGTGGGGGCCCTACCGGTCACGGGCGTACCGCTTCCTTTTGTGTCCTACGGCGGGTCCTCGCTCGCCATCCTCATGGCTGCCACCGGCGTGCTGCTCAACGTGGCCGCGCAGCCTCGTCGTGCTGGCCAACCTCGGAGTGCTGGCCAACCTCGGAGTGCTGGCCAACCTCGGAGTGCTGGCCAGCGCACGGGGGCGGCCAGGACCCTGCGAGCGGCCCGCCGATGAGGCTCGCCTGTCGCCGCCTTCGCTCGGGCTGGGGCCGCCCCAGGGGTACGGGGGCCAGTGACCCCAGGAGTACGGGGGCCAGTGACCGAGGGGACTCGGCCACATTTGCCATCGTGGCCGGGGGCGGTACCGCGGGCCACGTCCTGCCCGCCCTGGCCGTGGGCCACGCCCTGGTGGAGGCCGGTCATCCGCAGTCCAACATCCACTTCGTCGGTTCCCGCCGAGGCATCGAGGGCCGCCTGGTCCCGGCGGCCGGCTTCGAGGTGACCCTCCTACCGGGCCGGGGGCTGGTCCGCCACCTCGATCGGGACAACCTGGGTGCCCTGGCTGGCCTGGCCCAGGCCCTGGCCATGGCCCTGCGCCTGGTGGCCCGGCGCCACCCGGCCGTGGTCCTGTCGGTGGGCGGCTATGCCGGCCTGCCGTGCGCCCTGGCGGCAGTGGCCCTACGTGTGCCCTTGGTGGTGGCCGAGTCCAACGCCGTGCCGGGGGCGGCCAACCGCCTGGTCGGCCGACTGGCTCGGGCCAGCGCGGTGGCCTTCGAGGGCACGGCTCTACCTCGCGCCGTGGTGACCGGTAACCCGGTGAGGCCAGAGATGGCGGCGGTGGACCGTTCATCGGAGGGGCGAGCCGCCGCTCGGGCCCGACTGGGCCTGCTGGAGGAGAGGATGGTGGTGGCCGTCTTTGGCGGCTCGTTGGGTGCCCTTCGGATCAACCAGGCCGCCCTGGGGCTGGCTCGGGACTGGGCCGGTCGCGGCGACCTGGCCATCTATCACGTGGTCGGCCGGCGGGACTGGCCCGAAGTGGCCCGAGATCTGCCCAGGGCACCGGGCGGGGGGCTGGTTTACCAGGGGGTGGAGTACGAGGAGCACATGGACTGTGTCCTGGCCGCCGCCGACCTGGTGGTGTGCCGAGCGGGGGCCACCTCGGTGGCCGAGCTGGCGGTGGCTGGAGTGCCCAGTGTCCTGGTACCTCTCCCGGGTGCCCCCGGCGATCATCAGACAGCCAACGCCAAGGCCATGGTGAGTGCCGGGGGGGCGGTGCGGCTGGTCGACGAGCAGTGCACGCCGACCCGACTGGCCGAGGTGGTGGGCGACCTCCTGGCCGACCCCGAGCGTCTGGCCACGATGGGTCGGGCGGCGGGCCGGATGGGCCGACCCGATGCCGCCGCACGGGTGGCTCAGCTGGTCGAGAGCAACGCCCGGAGGCAGCGATGACCGATCGGACCGGGAGCGGAGCCCCGCCCCTCGACCTGAGCAGCCCCCAGAGGATCCACGTGGTGGGAGCGGGGGGCGCGGGGATGAGCGCCATCGCCTCGGTGCTGGCGGCCATGGGCCATACCGTGAGCGGGAGCGACGTGCGTGGGTCGCCCAGCCTGGAGCGTCTCCGAGCCGCAGGAGCGTCGGTGGTGGTGGGCCACCGAGGCGACAACGTGGGCCAGGTGGACGCGGTGGCCGTCTCCAGCGCGGTGGGGCGATCCAATCCCGAGGTGGTGGCGGCCACCGAGCGGGGCATCCCGGTGCTGAGCCGGGCCGACATCCTGGCCGCCATCTGCGCCACCCGTCGCACCGTGGCGGTGGCCGGCACCCACGGCAAGACCACTACCGCGTCGATGCTGTCCCTGGTCCTGGTGGAGGCGGGTATCCAGCCCTCCTTCATCATCGGCGGCGAGCTCAACGAGATCGGTACCGGCGCGGTGTGGGACTCGGGGGAGTGGTTGGTGGTGGAGGCCGATGAGAGCGACGGGACGTTCCTGCGACTCAACCCCGAGGCCGCCGTGCTCACCAGCGTGGAGCCGGACCATCTGGAGTACCACGGCTCCTTCGAGGCCTTGGTGGCCAACTTCGACCGCTTCCTCGGCTCGGTTACCGGTCCCCGGGCGGTGTGCGCCGACGAACCCACGGCTGCCGGTCTCTCCGCAGCCGAGGGCGCGTCCACCTACGGCACCTCGGCCCACGCCCGCTACCGCATGGTCGCCATCGAGCGCTCGCGTGCCCGGACCAGCTTCGATCTCGAGCTCGAGGGCCAGAGCCTGGGGCGTCTGCAGGTGAGTGTGCCTGGCCTGCACAACGCCCGCAACGCAGCTGGGGCGACGGCGATCGCCTTGTCGCTGGGGGCCCGTTTCGAGCACGCCCAGCGGGCCCTGGCCCGCTTCGCCGGCGTGGCCCGGCGCTTCCAGTTTCGCGGCTCGGAGCGTGGCGTGAGCTTCGTCGACGACTACGCCCACCTCCCCGGTGAGGTGACAGCCGCCCTGTCCACCGCGGCCGACGGTGGCTGGGAACGGGTGGTGTGTGTCTTCCAGCCCCACCGATATTCGCGCACTGCCACCCTGTGGGCCGATTTTGCCGATGCTTTCGTGGCCGCCGACCTGGTGGTGGTGTGTGACATCTACTCGGCCGGCGAAGAGCCACGACCGGGGATCACCGGAGAGCTGGTGGCCCGGGCGGTGACCGAGGCCCATCCGGCCGCCAACGTGGTCTACCTGGGCACCAGGCCGGAGGTGGTGGAATTCCTGAGCGCCACCCTGACGGCCGGTGACGTGTGCCTCACCCTGGGGGCCGGGGACCTCACCACGCTGGCCGACGAGCTGGCGACGGCGTGGCGCGGCCGTGACTGAGCGCCAGGGGCTGCCCCCGTCGGACGGCCTGCCCCGGGGCAGCCAGCAGATCCCGGCCCAGCAGGTCCCGGCCCAGCAGGTCCCGGCCCAGCAGGTCGAGGAGGCGGTGGCCATGCTGGGGTCTCTGGTCCGGCGGGACTGGCCCATCGGCCCCCTCACCACCTACCGGGTGGGCGGCCCGGCCGCCCTGTTCGTGGAGGTGGCCGACCACGTCCAACTGGCCGCGGTGGGCCGGGCCGTGCTGGCCACCTCGCTACCGGCGGTGGTGCTGGGCCGGGGCTCCAACCTGTTGGTGGCCGACGGCGGCTTCCCTGGCCTGGTGGTGACTCTGGGGGCGGCCTTCGCTGGCATCGAGATCCAGGAGCACCGGGTCAGGGCGGGCGGCGCGGTCAGCCTGCCGGTGCTGGCCCGTCGCACTGCAGCAGCCGGCCTTGCTGGCTTCGAGTGGGCAGTGGGCGTTCCGGGGTTGGTGGGCGGGGCGGTGCATATGAATGCCGGCGGCCACGGGTCGGACATGTCGCGGTGCCTGAGCCGTGCAGGGGTGGTCAGCCTGGCTGATCCGGATGAACCTGGTGAGACGGTGATGGAAACCGGTGCCCTTGGCTACTCCTATCGCCACTCCAACCTGATCCCGAGCCAGGTGGTGACCTGGGTCGAGATGGACCTGGACGCCGGCAACCGGAAGCGCTCGGAGGGGGCCATCGCCGACATCGTCCGCTGGCGCCGGGAGCACCAGCCCGGTGGCCAGAATGCCGGCTCGGTGTTCACCAACCCGCCCGGCGACTCCTCGGGCCGGGTGATACAGGCCGCCGGCCTCAAGGGCCACCGGATCGGATCGGCGTCGATCTCGACCAAGCACGCCAACTTCATCCAGGCCGACCCCCACGGCAGGGCCGACGACGTGAGGGCCCTGATCGAGGAGGTTCGCCATCTGGTGAGCCAGCGGCTGGGCATCGAGCTGGTGCCCGAGGTTCGCATGCTCGGGTTCTCCGAGCCAGGTACCGAGGCAGCGTCGAGCGCGGGTTCTCGGCCGGGGAGAGCCTCTTGAGGATCGTCCGGCGCGCCGCGATGCAGGCCGAGCCGCGGCCCAGGGGACACCGGCCCAGGGAGCCGCTGGGAGCAGGGAGGTCCCTGTCCGGGGGGCGGTCGGGAGTGGGGCGGCCGCTGATCGACCCCCGCTTTGGTGAACGACGGATGGCGGCGCGCCGCCATGAGAGCAGGCGCCGCCTCCGTGCCGTCGCCATCGTGGCCGGCGTGGTCACCCTGGGCATCGGTGGCGTGGCCCTGCTCCACTCGTCTGTCCTGGCCGTGGGCACCGTCCAGGTGACCGGCGTCAGCCATACCAGCCGGGCCAGTGTGCGCTCGGCTGCCCAACTGAGCAGGCTGATGATCGACGTCGAGGGTTCCCGGGCGGCCCGACGAATCGAACGCCTGCCATGGGTGGCTGATGCCCGTATCGAGCGGCACTGGCCATCGAGGGTGCAGATCTCTGTGGTGGAGCGCCAGCCGGTAGCCGTGGTTTCCCGGCGGGGCGCCGGCGCGGGTACCGCGTCAGGTGGAGGGAGCAACTGGACGTTGGTGGATCGGTCGGCCCGAGTGCTGGCCGACGTTCCCCAGCCACCGCCAGGGCTGGTCGTCCTGAGCGGCGTGGGCGACCCGGGAGCGCCGGGAACCCGGCTGGAGCAGGGAGCCGGGCCGGCGTTGGACGCGGTGGTGGATTTGGCTCCGTCCCTGGCCCAACGAGTGGCGACGGTGAATGCGGTCGGGGTAGGAGACCTGGAGATGGTCCTACGTCCGGTCCCAGGGGCCCCCGAGCCGATAGCCCCATCGGGAAGTCCTCCTGCGGTGACCGGCCATCCTGGTCCTCGACCGGCGCCGGTGACCTCCACCGGCGCCACGGTCGTGCTGGGCGGTACCGATCAACTCGACGCCAAGCTTCAGGCGTTGGCCCTTCTCGTCAACCAGGCCGACCTGGCCGGTGTTCGAAGCGTTGACCTACGGGTTCCCCAATCCCCGGCCCTGACCCGAGGCTGACGGTTGACAACACCGCTTACCATTGACAAGGTCAAGCTCGCGACGGCCTGTGACGGATGCGGATCTCTGTGAGAAACTGACTCGGGTGCGTGCTGTCCTGATCGAAGCCTCAGAGTCCATTGTCGAGGAGCGCCGACGGCTCGGGATCGACAAGTCTGCGAGTGAGGTTCACCACCGTGTTGCCGACAATTGAAGGGGGCCCGCGGCTGCGGATCGACTGGGACGGCGGATCGGCGGAGGTCGGAGACTCAGCCACCGCAATCTGGACCGGGAAATCTGCCCTTGACCGATGGTGAATCCCCTTCTATAGTTTGAAGCGAACCGAGAGGTTGACATAACTCACAACCTTTAGTGGAGGGTGAGGGATGGCGATAGCCCCCACTGGTGGACAACGGAAGGCGGCACACAGGCCCATGCCGGTCGCATCGCAAAACTACATAGCGGTAATCAAGGTAGTCGGCATCGGAGGCGGAGGAGTAAACGCCGTCAATCGGATGATCGACGCAGGCCTAAAGGGCGTCGAGTTCATTGCGGTGAACACTGATGCCCAGGCCCTGTTGATGAGCGACGCCGATGTCAAGCTCGACATCGGTCGCCAGCTGACCCGAGGGCTGGGCGCCGGGAGCGATCCCGACATCGGCCGCCAGGCGGCCGAGGACCACAATGACGAGATCGACGAGGTCCTCAAGGGCGCTGACATGGTGTTCATCACGGCCGGAGAGGGAGGTGGAACGGGCACTGGCGGGGCTCCGGTGGTGGCCGAGATCGCCAAGAGCCTCGGGGCGCTGACGATCGGCGTGGTGACCCGGCCGTTCGCGTTCGAGGGGCGCCGACGCGCCGTCCAGGCCGAGTCCGGCATCCAGCGCCTGAAGGAGAAGGTCGACACCCTCATCATCATCCCCAATGACCGCTTGCTCACGGTGTCCAACGACAAGACGTCGATGATGAACGCCTTCAAGATGGCCGATGAGATCCTCCTCCAGGGAGTGCAGGGGATCACTGACCTCATCACCACTCCCGGCCTCATCAACACCGACTTCGCCGACGTCAAGATGATCATGAGCAATGCCGGTACGGCCATCATGGGGATCGGCTCGGCGTCGGGGGAGGGCAGGGCGGTCAACGCCGCTCGTGGGGCCATCACCAGCCCGTTGCTGGAGGCCTCCATCGAGGGGGCGAGGGGCATCCTGCTCAACATCGCGGGCGGCAACGACCTCGGGCTGTTCGAGGTCAACGAGGCAGCCGAGATCATCCATGGAGTGGGCCATCCCGACGCCAACATCATCTTCGGCAGCGTCATCGACGACGCCATGGGCGACGAGGTCCGGGTCACGGTGATCGCGGCCGGCTTCGAGCGCTGGGACGAGGACCGGGCCAGGCCCGAGGAGCGTGCCGGGCCGAAGGTCGTGTCGCCACGAGAGGATATTTTCGCCGAGCCTGACCTCGACTTGGACGACGACGAGTTCGATGTCCCATCCTTCCTCAAGGGGTGACCCGCTCCGCCTGGGCTCAACGCCCGTCCTGGCTCGTTGGACCACCACCCTCGACGGTGATCTGGCCCCTGACGTCACCGGCGGCCCCAGTCCGCAACGACGTCGGGCCGTGCTGGATCGGCCGTGGAGCTGGCTGCGCCAAGTTCACGGCGACCAGGTGCGGGTGGTGAGCCACGCCGGGGAGTGCACGGGCCTGGCGGGCGATGCCCTGGTGAGCGGCGACAGCCTGGGATGCCTGGCCGTGTTCAGCGCCGATTGTCCCACCGTCGCCCTGGCCAGCCCCGAGGGTGTGATGGGTGCGGTCCATGCCGGTTGGCGGGGGCTGATGGAAGGAGTGGTGCAGGCCGCGGCCAAGACCATGCGGGGACTGGGCGCCACCGACATCCGAGCCGCCCTCGGACCGTGCATCGGCCCTGAGTGCTACCAGTTCTCGTCCCGGGAGCTGGATCAGGTGGTCACGCGCTTCGGGTCGTCGGTGAGGGCCAGGACCGAGTCCGGCGAGGCCGCCCTCGACTTGGGGGAGATGGTGCGACTTGCCACCGTGGCGGCCGGCGCCGAGCTGATCCATGCCGATTCCCCGTGCACGGCATGCTCGTCGGATTACTTCTCCCACCGAGCCCGGGCTGACCAAGGGCGTCAGGCCCTGGTGGTCTGGCGACCGGTGACGGCGTGACGCGACGCGAGCCGGCAAACGGTGCACCGGCTGGCCTGGGAGAGCGCCTGGCCGAGGTGGGAAGGCGCATTGCCACTGCCGGATCGTCCCCCGAGGCGGTCAAGGTGGTGGCGGTGACCAAGGGCTTCGGTCAGGCGGTGGTGTGCGAGGCGGTGGCGGCTGGATTGATGGACCTGGGCGAGAACTACGCGACCGAGCTGGCCGGCAAGGCCTGCACCGCCGACGCTCCGGACGTCAAGGCGCAGGACACTCCCGGCGTTCGCTGGCACTTTCTCGGCGCCATCCAACGCAACAAGGTGCGCTCCCTGGCCCCCCATGTCCACCTCTGGCAGTCGGTGGCTCGCCCTGAGGAGGGTACTGCTATCGCTCGGTGGGCTCCCGGAGCCGCCGTCTTGGTGCAGATCGACCCAGAGGGATCGAGTGCCGGACGCAACGGCTGTTCTGAGCAGGCGGCACCGGGGTTGGTGGGCCACCTCCGCCAGCTCGGCTTGGAGGTGCGGGGCCTGATGATCGTGGGCCGGCGGGGCGAGCCAGAGGGGGCACGGCCCGGATACCGCGCCGTGGCCGGCATCGCTCGGCGGCTGGGACTACCCGAGCTTTCCATGGGTATGACCGATGACCTGGAGGTGGCGGTCCAAGAAGGTGCCACGATGGTACGTGTCGGCAGGGCTCTTTTCGGTGATCGTCCGCCCCGCCTGACGCTGGGACAATAGGCTGGCCCCAAGGAGGGGACGATGGCATCTTTCATTCGTCGAGCGATGGTCTACCTTGGCCTCGACATGAACGACGAAGAATATGACGACTACCAGCACTACGAAGAGCCCGCGCCGCCGGTGGCAGGGCGCGGCGCGGCGCGTTCGTTCGGGCCGGCCCCGGGCGGATCGGTGCAGGGATTCCCGGCTCCGGTGGAGGAGCAGACCATGACTCCCATCCGGGCCCTTCCTCGCGAAGATCAACCGGCTACCGGGGTGATGACGACACGGGGAGCGGTGGTGCGCCAGATCGTGCCGACTCGCGGCGCCCGGGTTCATGTGGTCGCACCCGAGCGGTTTGGCGATGCCCAGGAGATCGGGGATCGCCTCAAGATCGAGCAGCCGGTGATCGTCAACCTCCAGGTGGCGGACAGGGACCTGGCCCGGCGAATGATCGACTTCTGCAGCGGAGTTGCCTATGCCCTGGGCGGCGCCATGGACAAGGTGGCCGAGGACGTGTTCCTCCTCACGCCAACCAACGTCGAGGTGTCGCCTGAGGAGCGTCAACGCCTCCAGGAACGGGGCCTTTACCGACCTTGAGTGCGAAGCGCCTTTGCCCCTGCGGAGCAGTGTCTTGATCTCGAACATCATTCGCTATGTGCTGGAGGCCTATGTCGTCATCATCTTCGCCCGGATCATCCTGAGCTATTTTCCGACGACGCCAGGCTCGGCGCTTTCCAGGGTGGCGCAGCTCCTCAACAAGCTCACCGAGCCGGTGTTGGCTCCACTACGCAGGATCCTGCCTCCCATCGGAGTTGGCGGCGTCGGCCTCGACCTGTCCCCTCTGATCGTCCTGATCGTTATCCAGGTGGTGCTCATCCCCCTGTTCGCCCGCTGAGATGAGTTTTACGCAATTGCCTCTGCGGAGCAGTGTTGCGAAGCACCTTTGCCCCTGCGGAGCAGTGTGGAGATAGGATGAGCGTCATGGCTATGGAGGTATCTTCGGCGACTCTTCGGGACATCGAGTTCCGACTCGAGCTGCGCGGCTACAACAAGGACGACGTCGACGAGTTCCTCGAGCGAGTGGCCGCCGGTATCGAGCTGCTGCAGGACCGGGTAAGGGAGACGGCCGCCCGGGCGGCCCAGGCCGAGACCGAGCTGTCCCAGGCCCAGTCGCGCCTCTCCGATACACGCTTCCAGCCGCCTCCTCGCCCAGTCGAGCCCGAGGTAGACGATCATTCCATCACCCGGACGCTGCTGCTGGCGCAACGCACAGCCGACCTGGCGGTCAGTGAGGCTCACCAACAGGCAACTGAGGCCATGAACCGGGCACGGGCTGACGCCGGGGCCATGGTGGCCCAGGCCGAGGAGCACGTTCGCAGGATGACCGAGGAGGCAACGACTGAGATGCGCTCCGACATAGACCGCCTGGTCGGGACCCGGGCGGCGCTCCAGGAAGACGTGGACAACCTCCAGCGTTACCTGGTAGCTGAGAGGACGCGGGTGCAGTCCGGCTTTGCCGAGGCCCTGCGCTGGGTCGAGGAGAACCTGCCCTCATTGTCGCCGCGGCCCGACATGCGTCACCCGAACTCGCGCCCGGCCCCTCCCGGTACGGCTCCGGCCCAACGCCCCGATGCGGACCGGTCAAGCTCCATCTGAGCACCCACCTGTCGCGGCCAGTTCACTAGGCCGGCCACTGGTGCCGCTGCGACGTGTTCCCGCTGGCTGTCCTGCCTGACACGACTATGGTGACAGGGGGCGCGGTGTCTCGCGGAAGTGGTGGATTTTCTTGTTGCTGATTCTGACTATTGGGCTGTTGTTGGCTGCCGCCGCCACCCTGGTGGTTGGATTCGTCGAGCGCTCGCTGGCACTGGACTACGTCTCTATCGGGGCCAGCGCGATTTGTGTGGTCCTGCTGGTCGTGTTTACCGCCCTCAATCGGGTCCGGGACCGGGGGGCGACGGCCCCATCCGTGGGACGGCGACGTCGAGAGACGGCAGGGTCGGAGACCGACACCGTGGCCGAGGCCGACATGGTCGAGGACAATCGGCCCACCCAGTTGGTAGAGGCCGTCCGCCCGCCCGCCGGCCGCAGGACCCCCAGGGTCCTTCGTGGCGCCGGACGCAAGGCGCGGCCCGGGGCGGGCGCCGAGATCGACGAGCCCGATGTCCCAGAGGCGGCACCGCAGAGCGAGCTGGAACCGCTGCCGGCGGTGGTGCCAGTGCGGCGGTCGTACCTAGCGTCTGGGCGCAGAGGGGCGCCAGACCAGGGGGGGCCCGAGTCGGGCCCGGCCGCTGCGGAGCTCGAGCCACTGCCGGAGCCGGTGCCGGAGCGCCGGTCGCGGTTGGGATCGAGGCGGAGGGCCGCGGCCGAGGAGATGCCGCCCGAGCCGGCGCAGGCCGGCGCGGAGTCCGAGCCACTGCCGGAGCCGGTGCCAGCACGCCGGTCCCTGCTGGGATCGAGGCGCAGGACGGTTGCCGAGGAGATCTCAGCCGAGGCCGACCAGGCCGACGCGGAGTCTGAGCCACTGCCGGAGCCGGTGACGGTGCCGGTGCGAAGGTCGCTGTTGGGATCAAGGCGCGGGGCCGTCGCCGAGGAAACCTCAGCCCGACCCAGCATCAGCGGACCTGAGTCCGAGCCGGTATTGGAGGCCGAGCTGGCGGTAGAGGCGGAGTCGGTGGTCGAGACCGGACCGGGGCAGGAATCGATGCGCGAGCCGGTGCGCCGGTCGCTGTTGGGATCGAGGCGCAGAACCGCGGTCCCGTCCCGAGCTGATATGGCCGACCAGCGTGACTCGACCGACCAGGCCAAGGCGGCCGATGAGGCTGGGGGGGGCAACGAGGTCGACCAGGTTGAGACCGCCGACCAGGAGGGGGTCGTCCCGGCAGTGGGCTCCCGGCGTGGTCGGATCTTCATACCTCCGGCGATCTCCCAGCCGATGGAACCCGCGTGGGAGGACAGCGATGTAGCCGAGCAGGAGCTCGAGTCGGAGCCGCAACCGCAACCGGCGGCGCAGGCCGAGCCGGTACCCGTACGGAGGTCGTTCTTCGGCTCGAGGCGCAGGTCCGCCGAGGAGGAGGCACCTTGGCCCGCCGAGGAGGAGGCATGGTCGCAAGGGGCATCGACGCCGTATGCCAATGCCGACCCCGACGCCGTCTTCCCGATCGCCGACTACGACGAGCTGATGGTGTCAGAGATAATGCCGTTGTTGGAGGAGCTGGTGCCCGACGAGTACGACGTGGTCCGTCAGCGAGAGTTGGCCACCCGGGGACGATCGACGATACTTCGGCGGCTGGATGAGCTACGGGCCACCGAGCCGATGCTCTCCGGGATGTCCACCCCTGAGTTCGATGCCAGTCCCGAGGCCTACGCGGACGACGACATGTTCCCCATTGCCGACTACGACGATCTGCGGGTCGCCGAGATTCTGCCTCTGCTTCGCCAGCTCGATCCCGAAGAGCTCGAGGTCGTACGCAGTCGGGAACAGGCGGGGGCGGCGAGGACAACAGTTCTCAAGCGGATCAATACCATCGTCGGCTCAGCCAACGGAGCCTCCGCCGGTCCCGTCAGGGCGCAGGAGGAGGCCAGGGCCAAGCCGGCCAAGGCGAGGGCGCCGCGAGCGACCAAGCCAAGCGGTTCCAGGACTACCGCGTCAGTCAAGTCTCGGGCCACCAAGGCCAGTGCAGCCGGGACATCAAAGGCGACCGGGGCGCGCCCCCGCAAGGCCCCCGGTACGGCGACCAGGCAGGCGGCCGGGGCGGGATCGGCCGGGGCGGGATCGGCCGGGGCGGGATCGGCCGGTGCGGGTTCGAGCCGGACACCCGCCGGGCGGGGCACAGCGATCCCACCGACCAAGCGTCCTCCGGTCGGAACGGGTCCTCGGCTGGTGTCAAGGCGCCCCAGCGGCCGGAGCGGCCGCGGCACCTGAGGGCGAGACCTCCTCGGCTCGACAGCGGCGGCAACGTCATCGTCCAATTGATGCCCACAAAGAGGGAAGGTGGTCCGTGACCCAGCTCCCGTTAGGCTCCGAGCATGAGCGACTTCCTCACGGACGTGCAAACTCTCCGACGCAACGCCCGCGAGCACATCGACCAGGGCCCGATCACCTCGGCCTACGGTGCCGACCGGGAGCGGGTCATTGCCGTGTTGAACGAGGTGCTGGCCACCGAGCTGGTGTGTGTGCTGCGCTACAAGCGCCACTACTACATGGCCGAGGGCCTCAACTCCGGGCCGGTGGCCCAAGAGTTCCTCCAGCACGCCAACGAGGAGCAGGGCCACGCCGACCAGGCCGCCACTCGGATCGTCCAGCTCCAGGGAGAACCGGACTTCAACCCGGCCACCCTGGTGGCTCGCAGCCACGCCGAGTACGCGCCCGGCAACGACCTGATCGACATGATCAAGGAGGATCTGGTGGCCGAGCGGGTGGCCATCGCCTCTTATGAGGAGATCGTCAGATGGCTGGGTGACGGTGACACCACCACCCGCCGGATGATCGAGGGGATTCTGGCGGTGGAGGAGGAGCACGCCGACGACATGCTCACCCTGCTCAAGCGGATGGGCCATCCGGTCGAGGATTCGGACCACCAGGCGTCGGCCCCCGGCCCTCACACTGGCTGAGCCGGTGGGGGAGCAGAGCACACCCACACCCATCCTGGTGGTGGTGGCCCATCCCGACGACGTGGACTTTGGGGCGGCCGGGACCGTGGCCACCTGGGTGGATGCCGGTGCTGACGTCACCTACTGCATCGTCACCGATGGCGATGCCGGAGGGTTCGACCTCGAGGTTCCCCGCGGTGACATACCCGGCATCCGCCGGGCCGAGCAGGAGGCAGCGGCCAAGGTCCTGGGCGTGTCCAACGTCGTGTTCCTCGGCTATCCGGATGGCCGCCTGACCCCCAGCCTCGAGCTGCGACGCGACATCTCCCGCCTCATCCGCCAGGTACAGCCCGAGCGGGTGCTGTGCCCCTCCCCCGAGCGCAACTTCGAGCGCATCCACGCCAGCCATCCCGACCACCTGGCGGTAGGGGAGGCCGCCCTGTGTTCCGTCTACCCCGATGCCCGCAATGCTTTTGCCCACCCGGAGTTGTTGGTGGAGGGTCTGGGGCCCCACAGTGTCCCCGAGGTGTGGCTGTCGGGGGCACCGTCGCCCGACCATTTCATGGATGTGACGGACATGTTCGAGCGCAAGATCGCCGCCCTGCGCTGCCACGTGAGCCAGCTGGTGGACGAGGAGGCGGTAGCCGAGCGGGTCCGGGGCTGGATGTCGGCCACCGCCGAGGTGGGAGGCCTGCCGACCGGCACCCTGGCCGAGGCATTCCAGGTGGTAGGTACGGCCTGACAGCCGATGCTGTGGCCCGCCCGGCCAGGCTTCGGCCAGCACGCTGGCTGGCACGGTCGGCGTGATGTCAAGAGCGAGTGCAGCGCCGTGCAGCGACCATAACCAGGCGGTTGTCTCGCTGAGCCGCTTCGCCATCTCGGCGGGCACCGACCCGACCGCTCAGCACCTGGCCCAGGCCCTATGCTGGGCCGTCACTGGACCGGCTACTGCTGCCCTGGGGGGTGTCCATTGACGAGTGCGTTGGCGTGGTGGGCTTACCCGGTCATCGGGCTGGCCACGTTGACACTCACGCTGGTGTTGGTTCCCGGAGCCCTGTGGGCGGCCCGGCGCTGGGACTTCCTCGACCGGCCCAGTGATATCAAGGCCCACAGCTCGCCCATCCCCTACCTGGGCGGGGCGGCGATCTTGGTGGCCTTCACTGCGGTGGTGCTGGGTGCGGCCCTCCTTCGACCGGCTGACTCCAGCCTGCACCAGCTCGAGATTCTGCTCGGTATGGCCATGGTCCTGTCCCTTATGGGACTGTTTGATGACCTGCGGGGACTCTCCCCATGGATTCGCCTGGCGGTGGAGGTGGCCGCCGGCATCGGGGTGTGGGCCAGCGGCAGCAGCGTGGCCCTGAGCTTCCTGCCCGGACCGGTCAACGTGGTCATCACCGTGATGTGGGTGGTAGGAGTGACCAACGCCTTCAACCTGCTGGACAACATGGACGGGCTCTCGGCCGGGGTGGCCGCCATCGCCTCCCTCTCCTTCTTCGCCCTGTCCCTGGTCTACGGCCAGTTCCTCCTGGCTACTCTGTCCATTGCTCTGGCCGGCTGTGCGGCCGGGTTTCTTCGCCACAATTTCCATCCCGCCCGCATCTACATGGGTGATGCCGGGAGCCTTTTCCTGGGCTTCTTGTTGTCCGTCATAGCCCTGCGCCTGCGGATCTTGCCCGGCAACCAGGTCTCGTTCCTGGTCCCAGTGGTCGTCCTCGGGGTGGCGCTGTTCGACACCGCCCTGGTGACCGTCAACCGACTCGTCAGCCGGCGGGGCGTGCTGTCAGGCGGAGTCGACCACACCAGCCACCGGCTGGTGTTCATCGGCATCCCGGTCCCGGTGGCGGTGGCTCTCATCTATGCCGCGGGGGGCACGCTGGGCTGGATAGGGATCATCTTGTCCCGGATCGACAGCATGACCAGCGTCCTGCTGGCCGCTCTGGTGTTCGGCATTGCCCTGTTCCTGGGGGTGCTGTTGAGCCTGGTGCCGGTCTACGAGCAGAGCCGCCGGCACCGCCTGGTCATCACCGAGGTGGCCCGACGTGACCCCGAGGCCGATCTGCCCTCGGCCCCGCTCGTCAAGATCCCGACTGCATAGCCAGCGGTTGTCGGCATGTGCGGAATAGCAGGAGCGGTCGAGAGCTGGGTTGGTGGGAGCACTGCCGACACCGAGGCCAGCGTGTGGCGCCAGCTGGCCACCCTGACCCATCGAGGCCCGGACGCCACCGGGGTGTTCGCAGGAGCAGGGGCGGCCATTGGGCAGACCCGGTTGTCAATCATCGACCTGGTCACCGGCGACCCGCCGATCGCCAACGCCGACGGCTCGATCGGGGTGGCCCTCAACGGCGAAATCTACAATTACCGCCAGCTGGCCGACACCCTCAGGCGCCAGGGCCATCAGCTCAAGACGACCGGGGACACCGAGGTCTTGGCCCACCTGGCCGAGGAGCGCTCGCCGATCGAGCTGGCCTGCGACCTCGACGGGATGTTCGCCTTCGCGGTGTGGGACCGTGGCCGTCACCGGCTCGTCCTGGGCCGGGATCGCCTCGGCAAGAAGCCCCTCTACTACTGGTCGGGCGATGGCTGCGTCGTGTTCGCCAGCGAGATCAAGGGGCTGCTGGCCCACCCCCGAGTGCCGCGGCGCCTCAATGTGGGCATCCTCCCCGACTACCTGGCCGTAGGCTATGCCCCCACCCCCGACACCTTCTTCCAGGACATACACAGTGTGCCCCCGGGCCACGTGCTGGTGGCCGAGGAGGGCCAGGCACCCCGCCTGCAGCGCTATTGGGAGCCGCCGGTAGCGGGGGAGCCGGGGCTCAACATCCTCGACTGCACCATGGCCGAGGCGGCCCGGAGGGTTCGGGCCGAGCTGACTGGCGCCGTCGAGCGTCGCCTGGTGGCCGATGTGCCGTTGGGGGCGTTCCTGAGCGGGGGCATCGACTCGTCGGCCATCGTGGCCCTGATGCATCAAGCCGGGGTGGCTCCGCTGTCCACCTTCACCATCGGCTTCGAGGACCAGACCGGGTTTGACGAGCGCCAATACGCCAACCTGGTGGCCAAGCGCTTCGGCACCGACCACACCGAACTGGTGGTAAGGCCCAACGCCACCGAGCTGGTGGAGGATCTGGTCTGGCACCATGACCAGCCCTTTGGCGACTCCAGCGCCCTGCCCACGTACCTGTTGTCCCAGATGACCCGAGAGCACGTCACCGTGGCCCTCAGTGGCGACGGCGGAGACGAGGTCTTCGCCGGCTACGAGCGCTTTGCGGCCGCCGGCCTGCTCGGTTGGCTGCAACAGCTGCCCGGTCCTGTACGCCGGGGCCTCCCTCAGGGGACGGCGATGCTGTCGCCTTCCTGGTTCTCGGGCCGGGCCCGCAGCCTGCAGCGGCTGGTGGCCAACAGCGATCGATCCTTTGCTGCCACCTATCTGTCCTGGATCAGCTATGTGCCCGAACAGTGGCGAGTTGCCTTGCTGGGTGAATCCGCGAAAAATACCGCATCCCGCTTCGAGGCCCAATGGCCACTTACACCGGGTCCCAGCCTGCTGCACCGCCTCCTGCTGCTCAACCTGACCAGCTACCTCCTCGACGACCTGCTTCCCAAGGTCGACCGCATGTCCATGGCCCACGGCCTGGAGGTCCGCTGCCCCTTCCTCGACCCGGCCGTGCTGGAATTGGCCACCCGCCTGCCGGCCTCGTTCAAGCAACGAGGCTTCGCCCTCAAGCGGGTGCTCAAGGTGGCCATGGCCGACCTGCTGCCGCCCGAGATCCTGCACCGGCGCAAGCGCGGCTTTGGTGTGCCACTGGACCGCTGGTTCCGAGAGGATCTGGCCGGCTATGTGGCGGCCACCCTGGGCTCACCAGATGCCTCGGTGCGCCAGTACCTGGCAGGTGAGGCGGTCGATGACCTGATCGCCGAGCATCAATCTGGTCGGGTCGGTCACGGCAATGCCCTGTGGACCCTCCTCACCCTGGAGATCTTCCTGCGCAAGGAAGGGTGGTAGCGGTATCGAGCAGCACAAAGTGGTCCGCCTCATCACCCGGCTCAACATCGGAGGCCCGGCTCGCCAGGCACTGCTGCTCACCAAGCGGCTCGCCCCCGACTTCCCGACCGTCCTGGCCGCCGGCCGCCCAGGTGCCAGTGAGGGAGAGCTTGGCGATCCGGCGGTCGACGTGATCGACGTTCCCTTCGTGAGGCCGCCCAGTCCGGCGATGGACCTTCGGGCCTTCGGCGCCGTCCGGCAACTGCTCCGAGAGGTCCAGCCTCGGATTGTGCACACCCACATGGCCAAGGCCGGGGCCATCGGTCGCCTGGCCGCCTTGCGGGTGTCCGAGAGGCCCCGCCTGGTCCACACCTTCCATGGCCACGTCCTGGAGGGGTACTTTGCCCGGCCGGTGCAGCGCGCCTTTGTGGAGGCCGAGCGTTGGCTGGCGGCCCGCACCGACGTGCTGGTGGCGGTGAGCCCCGAGATACGCGACGAGCTGGTGGAGCTCAAGATCGCGCCGGAGTCTCGCTTCCAGGTGGTCCCGCTGGGTCTCGACCTGGATCCGTATCTCAGGGTCACGCAGCCGAGCGGCAAGCTACGAGCCGCGCTGGGCATTGGCGCTGACGTCCCCTTGGTGGGCATCGTCGGGCGACTGGTCCCGGTCAAGGACCACTCCACCATGCTGGCGGCCATGAACCTCCTCCCTGGGGTGCACCTGGCGGTCATCGGCGATGGTGAGCTCCGCTCCCGCCTGGAGGCGGAGGCCCGTCAGCTGGGGTTACATGACCGTGTGCATTTCACCGGTTGGTGGGAAGATGTGCCGGTGGCCATGAGTGACCTCGACGTGATTGCCCTCAGCAGCCGCCAGGAGGGGACCCCGGTGGCAATGATCGAAGCTCTGGCCACCGCCCGGCCGGTGGTGGCGACCGACGTAGGGGGAGTCAGCCACGTGGTGACCGACGGGCTCCACGGGTACCTGGTCCCGTCCGGGGATCCCCGGACTATGGCCGATCGCCTAGGCGACCTGCTGGGCGCCCCGGGCGCCAGGGCCCGAATGGGGGAGTGCGGCCGGGAGGCGGTGAGGACCAAGTTCGGCCAGGAGCGCCTGGTAGCCGATATCCGTGAGCTTTACCAAGAGCTCACCGGGGCAAACTGACAATGCGCTCAGCGGTCAGCTGCCTAGCTCAGGTCGGAGCGTCGGCTCCAAGGGCCATTTCGAGACGAGCCTCGGCGATCACCTCGTCGAGGATGTCATCCAAAGTTCGTGTCGGGGCCCAACCGATAAGGTTGCGGACCTTGGTGGTGTCAGGCCGCCGCCTGTACATGTCCTCAAACCCTGGCTCGTAGGCCTGTTCATAGGGAATGAGCTCAACCTTGGCGGAACTCTCCGCCCGCGCGACGATTCGATGGGCAAGGTCCATGATGGATATTTCCTCAGCGGAACCCAAGTTGAACACATCCCCGACCGCCTTCGGATGGTCGAGCACCCCGAGCAGGCCTCGCACAACATCCCCGACGTGGCAAAAGCACCGCCGCTGGTTTCCATCTCCATATACCGTGAGAGCACCACCGGCCACGGCCTGTCGCGCCAGGCGCGGGATGACCATCCCATAAGCGGCGCTCTGTCGGGGACCCACGGTGTTGAAGAGGCGCACAACAACCGTGGGTAGGCCCCGTTCCTTGTGGTAGGCATAGGCCAGAGTTTCGTCAAGTGCTTTGGCCGTAGAGTATGCCCAGCGGGACACCGTCGGTGAACCTAGGATTCGGTCAGACCCTTCGTGGAGCGATTCAGCTGAGTTTCTTCCATAAATCTCCGATGTACTGGCTAGCAGGATCTTCCGCCGATAACGGTGGGCCGCCTCGATCATGATCTCGGAGCCGCGAATATTCGTGGTGAGCGAACGGAGAGGATGCTCGACAATGAGCTTGACCCCCACCGCCGCCGCCAAGTGGACCACAACATCGCACTCGTGGACGAGCTCGTCGACCACCAGCTCATCGAGCACCGATCCCTGGACGAAACGGCACTGCGGATGCCCACCTGCGTGATCAAGATTGGCAAGTCGCCCGGTCGAGAGGGAGTCGAGAGCAACTACCCGGTCACCACGGGCCAGTAGAGCGTCGGTCAGGTGGGACCCGATAAATCCGGCGCCCCCAGTCACCAAATATGAAGCTGTCACCGTGCCTCCCCAGTCGCGGGCCCAGCCACGCGAATATGACGAGAGTAACTCGCTACTGCGTTGCGGGCAAAAATGCCATCCGTGTCGTCGCAGTAGGACCACACTGGGCGTACCGGTGACGCGGCCGTCGGTAATGTCACGTCAACTTCAAGGCCCGATGAAAGCGATGTTGGCGGTCTGGATGAATGAACAGGACATTACCGTCGACAACCGCCTCCGGAGGCGTCTCGATCAGACCCTGTGACGCCCCATCGTAAGTGAACAGACGATAACCCCTATCGATAAAAAAACCGGTCAAATCTTCCAATTTAAAGTGGAAGCGGCCGAGATATTCACGATACACCTCGCTGAGTACGGTTGGATGATGTCGAGCGATCATCGTCTCACAACCCCGAAAGGCGAGCAATTCAGCACCCTCAATATCACACTTAATGAACGAGATCTCCCTTAGCGGTGGCATGAAGTCGTCCAGAGCGACAACCTCGCAAATCACCGCCGTCGCATTGTTAAGAGACGAACAGACTAGTTTAGCATCCTCGTCGCCTTCGGCACTGAGATGCGCGAGGCCGGCGGCTATTGCTCCAGAGACCTGAACGGGCACTGTGAACGCTTGCCGACTGGTTTCACTGCTGCAGCCCTTCTCAAATACCTCGACATTCCGAAACCCAAGGAGCCGTCCGACTAGACGAAGAACGCTGTTAGTAAAGGGAATTGGCTCGAATGCATATACTCGGCCGGTGCTTCCGACCGCTCGCGAGAGATGATGAGTGTAGAGTCCGTAATTGGCGCCAATATCGATCACTGCGTCTCCGTTCTGGACGGCCATCGGTACCAATGATATCTCTGGTTCCGAGAGTTTCCCACGACGAATGTCCCACGCCATGGCGACACTCTGTAGGTAGGCATAATGGCGATCCGCGAGCGCGGCCGCGAGCATATATTTCAACGCACGCCGGGCAATCGAATTAGCAGCCATCAGTTCCTCGTAGCGCTTCCCGGATTACGTCGAGCGTTGTGGCCGCGCACTGGTCCCATGAAAATGCCAACACTCGGGAGTGTCCGCGCCTGACAAGATCTTGGCGGAGAGCGGCGTCGGTGGAGATCGTGAGAAGCCCATTGGCAATGGAATCTGTACTATAGGGATCGACCAGAAGCGCGGCGGTATCGGCTACCTCTGCGCAGGCAGATCGGTTACTGGTCACGACAGCCACGGAGCGGCTCATGGCCTCCAAGATGGGTAGACCAAACCCCTCAGCCACGGAGGGGAACACGAGCGCGATGGCAGATTGGTACATTGCCTCAAGGTCGGGCCGCGAGACATGGCCTCGAAACTGGACGCTGTCACCGACTCCTTCGCGCCCGGCGCGCTCTTGGAGGTCGGCTTGGTGACGGAGCGCGCCGACCAGTTCGAGGTTAGGTAAGCGGCCCTTCGCTTGGCGTTGTGCCTTAGCGTATCCGCTGATTAGGCGATCGAGGTTTTTCTGAGGTAGATCAGTCCCAACATAGAGAAGATGGGAAGGAAGGATCTGAGCATCAAGGCGAGAATGACTTGGCGTGGTGCCGAGCGGTACGACCCGAAGTTTGTGTCCCAAGCGATGCCCAAAAACACTGGTTACTGCCGTCTTGGTTGCATGTGAACTGCAAAGGACCATGGAAGCGCGGCGGAGGCCTGCGGCTGTCACTACACGGGTATATGCCGTCTTTAGACGGTCGAGGTTATCATAATATGGACGAATCTCGTGCGAGATAACGTCTTGTATAACGAAAATAAACGGTTGAGGGCAGAAAAGTGGGGGATCATGAACGGGGTAAAAGTAAAGGTCAGGGGACAAGCGCCGAAGTAAGAGGGGGATGCGCCAATGTTGCGCTGGCCACATCGGACGACAGTCACAGGGGAGCACGCGACTATTTGGTGCGGCCGACGTCCAAAACGTCATCTGCGACGGATTCGCAAGGATAGTGAACTCAAGATCTGGCGCTGCCGACACGATCCTGGGCACCAGCTCTTCGATATAGTTCGCAAGGCCGTCCCGTTGCTGGCGGAGGGACCTCGTGTCGAGGACAACATGTGTCACAATGCGACCGCTCCCATGGCCACGAAGGCAGTCGGGCAGCTATCAGAATGACAACGGGACGCGCGAGCGGCAAAAGATGGGGCGGCCACATGGTGAGCCTACCCCTAAGCGAGAAGGGCACATCGTGGCGCGGTTCCGCCCAGGCGACAAACGATTCCGTGCGATCGAAGACCGTGCCTCCCCGTGCTCTCAAACGAGACCGGCGCCGGAGTCGCTACAGCCTCCACCTACTCCACAAGTGACGGGAGTCAGGTACGCTTGCTCAGCTTAGGTGACGCCCTGGCCGAGGGCACCTGGCGCCTACTTGGTCTCGACAACTTCCTCGGCCGCACAGATGGTTCACCGGTCCCGACGAGAGGAGGCTTCTTGTACATCCTTGGTCTGACGACCCTTGGCGATGCCGCCGCCACCCTCATCCGCGACGGCGAGGTCGTGGCCGCTGTGGAGGAAGAACGGTTCTCGCGCACGAAGCACCATTCTGGCTTTCCATACCGGGCAGTGGAGTACTGCCTGGCAGAGGGCGCTATCGAGATGAAAGACGTGGATCATGTGGCCCTGTACTGGAAACCATGGATCATCGTCCATAAGGCTTGGCAAGCCCTGACGTCACTTGCTATCTCGCCCGCCATGTTCGCCGCTCGCGTCGACCGCGGGGTGTCTCAGGTCAGTAACAGCTACCTGGGGATGCTGCACTATCCACGGCTTATGCGTGAGCGTTTTGGGCCGAGTGACTTTCGCTTCCACTACTTGGAGCACCATCCGTGCCATGCGGCTAGTGCCTTCTTCGTGTCGCCTTTCGAGCGGGCCGCCATCCTCACCCTGGACGGGACGGGCGAAGCAACGACGACCATGATGGCACTCGGGGCCGGGAGTCAGATCAAGCCGATTAAAAAGATTAAGCTTCCGAACTCTCTCGGCCAGTTCTACTCCGCTGTAACCAACTTCCTGGGATTCGACATGTTTGCCGGCGATGAATGGAAGGTCATGGGGCTGGCTGCCTACGGCGAACCTGAATACTACGACTTCCTATCGCGCCGTGTCCTGAGAGTGGATGGACCTGACGCGTACCGGGTCAACATTCGGGTACTTGATCATCATTTGGCCAAGCGATATCAGTTCAGTGACAAGATTCTTCAGGCGCTCGGACCAGCCCGACGACCAGGTGACGAGATCACCGACCGGTTCCAAAACATTGCCGCGAGCGCTCAACTGTTGTTAGAAGATATCGTGCTCCACTTGCTTCGGAACCTTCACGAGCGAACAGCAGAGGAAAACCTGTGCTTGGCAGGTGGTGTGGCATTCAACTCGGTGATGAATGGGCGGATAATTGCTGAGTCCCCGTTTAAGCGAGTATTCATTCAGCCTGTGGCCGGTGACGCTGGTTGTTCTCTGGGAGCGGCGTTCCTCACATACCACGGCTTGCTCGGAAGGCCCCGTCGGTATCACATGCGCCACGCCTACTTTGGCCCCGCCTTCAGTTCTGCAGCCTGCGCACGGGAATTGGAGGCAGCACACCTTCCCTTCAAGACACTTCCCGACGACGAGATGTTACCCCGTGTGGCAAAAATGATTGCCGCTGGTGCGATTGTTGGCTGGTTTCAGGGTCGAGCCGAGTTCGGTCCTCGGGCCTTGGGAAACCGCAGCTTTCTAGCGGACCCGAGACGAGCTGACATGCGCGAGTTGCTGAATCACAAGGTGAAACTGCGCGAGTGGTTTAGGCCCTTGGCGCCATCCCTACTGGAGGAGGCCAGTGCGCAGGTGTTCGGGCATCCTCACCACGATCCCTTCATGGTCACCGTGCTCGATGTTGCGGCCGACCAGCGGCCACTGATTCCGGCTGTGGTCCATGTTGACGGTAGTGCTCGCCCGCAAACTGTAAGCCGTGAGACCAATCCCCGCTTTTGGGAACTAATCCACCAGTTCAAACTCATCACGGGTGTCCCTATGCTCCTCAACACGTCGTTCAATGTGCAGGAGCCGATTGTCTGTACTCCGGCAGACGCAATAACAACCTTCAGTAAGGCTAATTTTGACGCCATGGTCCTCGAAGACCACCTGGTGGTACGTCCGTGACCTTCTTGTCCACTGGCCAATATATCGATGTACCCACTAGGGGTCACCTCGAGGCAGTTGTTAGCTTGACCCTCCATAGGTTTAGTCTCATATCGAAGCGCTGAGCCAATTTGACCCGGCACCGAACGCGGCCGCATTCCTCGCCCAAGGATAGCATGGTCGGCGTTGCGGCCCATATAACGCTATGGAAGGTACTATCGAGTGCTGCCTCCGCCGGCATTGTTATCGTGACGGCGCGCCAGCTGGGGCCTCAGGGCCGAGGAGTCTTTGTCCTCCTCATCACTCTGGCGACCTTCGCCCTACTGATCTGCGGTCTCGGGGTGAATATCGCCGCACGTCTCGAGTTGGTAGCCGAGATCGATCCGATCCGGTGTGGTGATTATCTAGGGCTCTCGCTAGCGTTGATCCTTCTGCAGGCTGGTGTTTGCGTAGTATCGGTGACTATCGTTGCACCGGCGCTACACGTTCATTTGTCCCTTTTGGGCCTGGGGCTCTTCGGCGTCTTCGGCGGATCCTTCCTAGGGGGACTTCTCCTGGTAGAGGCGATAAATGCTTACGGCTTCACCGTCCGTGCGGCCGTGATCGATGCGGCCAGCAGTATTGTTCAGTTGTTGATCGTAGCCCTGGCTTCTTCTCGGGGGGCAAGAAGCGTTCCTATTTTTATTGGCGCGTTAACTGTCGGCTACTTGTTAGAGAGCCTTCTGTGTCTCGTCGCTTTGCGCCAGGCGCGGGCGGGTATTCGGCCGTTGTTCCACTGGGCCCAGTGGGTCCGTCTGTTGCGTCGGGGGCCTCCGGGAATCGCCGTTACCCTCGGCCAGATGGCTGCTTTTAAGCTCGATCGCTACCTGGTGGTGCTTTATCTTACGCCAGCGGCAGTCGGGATCTATTCGGTGGCAGCCACATTTCCGGAGATGCTACGAATTCTTCCTGCTGCTATGGGCCAGCCCATCTTCTATGGACTAGCATCTGGGTCAGCGACGCCCGGCAGCTTTCGGCGTGGTCGTCTCCTGTGCGTGGGGCTAATGACGGCTGCTGTTGGTGTCGCTATCGTCACCGCTCCTCTCTCAGTTCGCGTGGTATTTGGTCAGCGCTACGCCGCGGCCGTTCCTTCCTTGCGTCTGCTGCTGCTGGCTGAATTCGGTCTCACATTCTATTATCTCGATAGTGCGTCCCTTTCCGGTATGGGTCGCGTTGGTGAGTCCGCCAAGGCGGTAGCAGTTGGCGTGGTGCTGACCGTGTTAGGCGACGTGGTCCTAGTGCCGGCGCACGGTATCTCCGGTGCAGCTCTGGCCAGCGTCATTGCCTACAGTGCCATGGGGCTTGTAGCGTCACTGCTACTCCGTCGCCGTCTGAGTCGCCGCGCTCTGCACGTCCGGGGCAAGGCGTCGAGCCCTAGCATGGTAGCTGGCTCGGCCGCGCTGCTGTCTGAACAGCCCGTCAAACCCAGTGCGCCGTACCCGGCCTCTTCGAGCTTGAGGAGGCGGCCCGTACGAAGGTCGCGGAGGCGTCAGGCACCCACGAGGGATCCTTGACCTCGATAATTCGCCTGAGCCT
>QHCF01000098.1 GCA_003244275.1 Acidimicrobiales bacterium | reverse complement strand
CACTCCACCGCGTACTCCATGGGAAGGGTCCGGGTTACCGGCTCGATGAAGCCGTTGACGATCATGCCCATGGCCTGCTGCTCCGACAGACCCCGGCTCATCAGGTAGAACAGCTGGTCGTCGCCCACCTTGGAGACGGTGGCCTCGTGGCCGATCCGGGCGTCACGCTCCTCCACCTCCATATACGGCAGGGTCTTGGAGGTGCTGTGGTCGTCCAGGATGAGGGCGTCACAGCGCACAAAGCTCTTGGCCTTGGTGGCCCCCTTGTCGACGTGGACCTTGCCCCGGTAGGTGGTGATGCCGCCGTCCTTGGAGATCGACTTGGACACGATGGTCGAGGTCGTCTCGGGAGCCACGTGGTACATCTTAGCCCCGGCGTCCTGGTGCTGGCCGGCCCCGGCGTAGGCCACCGACAGGACCTCGCCCGACGCCTTGGGCCCCATCAGGTAGACGCTGGGGTACTTCATGGTCAGGCGGGACCCGATGTTGCCGTCGATCCACTCCACGTGGGCCTCGGCCTCGGCCCGGGCCCGCTTGGTGACCAGGTTGTAGACGTTGTTAGACCAGTTCTGGATGGTGGTGTAGGTGATGCGCGAACCAGGCAGGGCCACCAGCTCCACCACTGCCGAGTGCAGCGAGTCGGAGGTGTACACCGGGGCCGAGCAGCCCTCGATGTAGTGGACCTGGGCGCCCTCATCGGCGATGATCAGCGTCCGCTCGAACTGGCCCATGTTCTCGGCATTGATGCGGAAATAGGCCTGCAGCGGCATCTCCACCTTTACCCCCGGGGGCACGTAGATGAACGATCCCCCCGACCACACCGCCGAGTTCAGGGCGGCGAACTTGTTGTCGTTGGGCGGGATCAGCTTGCCGAACCACTTCCTCACGATCTCGGGGTGCTCCCGCACGGCGGTGTCCATGTCGCAGAACAGGACGCCCTGCTTGGCCAGGTCGTCGTGGTTGTGGTGGTAGACGACCTCGGACTCGTACTGGGCGGTGACGCCAGCCAGGTACTTGCGCTCGGCCTCAGGGATGCCCAGCTTCTCGTAGGTGTTCTTGACCGACTCGGGCAGCTCGTCCCAGGCGTCCACCTGGTTGTTGGTCGGCTTGATGTAATAGAAGATGTCGTTGAAGTCGATGTCGGGCATGTTGACGGCGAACCAGGCGGCCATGGGCCGGCGCTCGAAGTGGCGCAGGGCCTTGAGCCGGAAGTCCCTCATCCAGTCGGGCTCGCCCTTCATCCATGACATCTCCCGTACGATGTCCTGGTTGATCCCCTTCTTGGGCTTGAAGACGTAGTCCTCGACGTCACTCCAGCCGAGCTTGTACCTGCCGAGATCGAGCTCAGTGGTGGCCATCAGGCGCTCCTTAGCGGATCGACGAATTACTACTACCGCCATAGTAACAACCCGAGGGCGGTGACGATACGCCAACCCAATCGTGCCATCCTGTTCGCCGTGACTGTCCATTCCTCCCAGACCGGGCCCCAATCCACGCCGCCGACGCCGCCCCGCCGACCCCGCACCCTCACCACCCACGGCGACCAGCGGGTGGACGACTGGGCGTGGCTGGCCGAGCGGGACGATCCGGCCGTGCTCGCTCACCTGGATGCCGAGAACGCCTACACCGAGGCAGTCACCGCCCCGACCCTGGCCCTACAGCAACGCCTAAATGCCGAGATGGTGGCCCGGATTCAAGAGACCGACCTGTCGGTGCCGACCCGTAAGGGGCGGTGGTCCTGGTACAGCCGCACCGAACAGGGCAGGCAATACGCCATCCACTGCCGCCGGCCGGCCGACGACCCGGTCCGCCCGGCCGACGACCCGGTCCGCCCGGTCGACGGCCCGGTCGCGCCGGATGGCACTTGTGTTGATCTGGTGCCTATATGGAACGAGATCAACACAAGTGCGCCAGCTGGCGCCTCGACGGGAGCCGACGCCAACCCCGGCGAGCAGGTGGTCTTGGATGAGAACCAGCTGGCCGAGGGTCACGAGTACTTCTCCCTCGGCGGCCTGGCCATCAGCCCGGCCCAGCACCTCATGGCCTGGGCCACCGACACCACCGGTGCCGAGCTGCACACCCTGCGCATCCGGGATCTGAACACGGGTGAGGTCCTGCCCGAGGTCATCGAGGGCGTCTACTACGGGCTGGCCTTCGCCTCCGATGAGGAGACCCTCTTCTACACCCGCCCCGACGCCGCCATGCGGCCCTACCAGCTCTGGCGACATCACCTGGGCACCCCGCCGGAGGACGACGTCTGCGTGCGAACCGAACCCGACGAGCGCTTCTACCTCGACGTCGGACGGACCAAGGATGACGCCTACATCCTCCTCAGCCTGGCCAGCAAGGTGACCACCGAGATCTGGTTCCTTGCGGCCGAACGCCCCACCGAGCCGCTCACGGTCATCGAGCCCCGCCGCCACGGCATCGAGTATGCGGCCGAGCACCAGGGCGGGAGGTTCCTCATCGTCACCAACGACGGAGCTGAGAACTTCCGACTCATGTCCGCTCCGGTGGCCGAGCCAGCCAGAGCCAATTGGACCGAGATGATGCCCTACGACCCGGCCGTCAAGCTCGACGGGTTGGAGGTGTTCGCCAACTACCTGGCCCTTTTCGAGCGAGCCGAGGGCACCGCCCGGATCCGGGTCATGGACCTGGGCACCGGGGATGTCCATCCCATAGAGCAGCCCGAGGCGGTGTCCACTACCTGGGGGGGCGCCAACGCCGAGTTCGACTCCTCTACCTTGCGCTACGAGTACTCGTCCCTGGTCACCCCCCGCTCGGTCTACGACTACGAGATGCCCAACCAGGCAGCCACCCTGCTCAAACGCCAACCGGTACTGGGCGGATACGACCCGGCGCGGTACCGCACCTCCCGGGAGTGGGCAGTGGGACCGGACGGGGTGGAGATCCCAATTTCGCTGATGTGGCGATCCGACACAGCCAGGGACGGCACTGCGCCCGCCCTGCTCTACGGCTACGGGGCCTATGAGCACAGCGTGGACCCCACCTTCTCGTCGTTGCGCCTCAGCCTGGTCGACCGGGGGTTCGTGTTCGCGCTGGCCCACGTGCGGGGCGGGGGCGAGATGGGCCGGGGGTGGTACGAGGCCGGGCGCCTGGAGCACAAGGCCAACACCTTCGGCGACTTCATAGCCTGTGCCCGCCACCTGGTCGACGCCGGGTGGACCACCCCGGAGCGCCTGGTGGCCCGGGGGGGCAGCGCCGGCGGCCTGCTCATCGGGGCGGTGGCCAACCAGGCCCCCGAGGCGTTCTGCGCCATGGTGGCCGAGGTGCCGTTCGTGGACTGCCTCACCACCATGCTGGACGACACCCTGCCGCTCACCGTGCTGGAGTGGGAGGAGTGGGGCAATCCCCGCGACGACCCCGCCGCCTACGCCTGGATGAAGTCATGGTCCCCCTATGACAACGTGGCCCCCCGGCGCTACCCCCTCCTGCTGGTGACGGCCGGGCTCAACGACCCCCGGGTCAGCTACTGGGAGCCGGCCAAGTGGGTGGCCAAGCTACGGGCCGCCGACCCGACCAACCAGGTGCTGCTCAAGGTCGAGTTGGGGGCGGGCCACATGGGGCCGTCAGGGAGGTACGAGGCGTGGCGAGAGGAGGCTTTCGTGCTGGCGTTCGTACTCACGTCAGTGGGCATTGACACGTAGCTCTGCGAAATATCCCTGGTCCCGCCGCCAGCCGTCTGCCACTTCACGCCAACCGGTGGTACTCCCGGACGGGCAAGGAACCCGAAAAGAGTCAGGTCACGCCAGTCCAGCGCACTGGCCAATGGCCCGACCGGCAACGGTGTTGGGCTGGTTGTCATCCACTGGCACCGGGGTATTACCGCTACAGACCAGGAAGGCCCCGATGTGATTGGCCTCCACCTCGGGGCCGGCCTTGTCGGAGTCGGGCCGTTGCCCAGTGTTGTTGGTGAGCACAACCGAGCCCGAGATCGTGTCGGCACCAAGCTCTATGCCAGCGGTGTTGTCTCTCAGCGTGACGTTGCCTGAGATGACGTTGGGTCCGCAGGCCGCTGGCCCACCATCATCCTTGGCGCCGCCGATCAGGACGAAGCCGGTGGAGTTGGCCACCGATACCGAGGGAAGGGTGGAGCCGCAAATGCTGAGCGACTTGGCCTGATTGGATGCCAGTGGGGCGTCGAGATGGGAGTTGGCGATGGTGACCACCGTTCGCCCGAGATCGCCGCCCTCTTCACGCAGCCCGGCTGACTCAGGTGTCTGCTCCCGGTTCACTCAGCTGGCGCCGTAGGGCAGCCAGGCGAACGTCCCAACGGGCCCCGACCTCAGCCAGCCACGTCACCGCCCCTCCAAGGCCATCGGCCACCACCTTGTACCGCACCTCCCTCCCCTGGCGCTCGCCGGTCAGCAGGCCGGCGCCGGCCAGGCCGGACAGATGCTTGGCGATGGCCTGGCGGGTCATCGGGTACTCCTCGGCCAACTGAGTGGCGGTCAAGGGTCCCTCTCGGGAGATCTGGTCCAGCAGCCGGCGACGGGTGGGGTCGGCCAGCACGGCGAAGACCGAATCGACGTCCTTGGCCACGGCCGGGCCACGCTCAGATTGCGGCAAGCACCGCTGGCGCCACCATCCGGCCCCACACGCCAGCCAGCCGTGCATCCCAAGCTGACCAGGCCGAGACGGTGCTGGCCGATGGGCGGCCCGCGCAAGGCGCTCCGGGCGAAGCTGCACTGGCCGAAGCTGTGGCCGCCACCACCGGGGCCTCGGTCACCGTGAGGTGGGTACCGCCACGAGCTGGGTCCAGCTGATAAGTCACCTCCGAGGTTCCGTCGTCCGCCTCCCCCTCCGGCCACCAGCGGAACCGGAGGTGCCGACCCGGCAGGACCTCCTCAACCAGGCCGTGACGGATCGAACCGGTGTCCTCCAAGAACCGGGCCTGCCCTCCGGGGCGTAGGTCCCACTCCACCCGAGCCCCGAACCAGGTCGAGACGGCATCCGGGTCAGTGATTGCCTCCCAGAGTCGTCGCGGACTGGTGGGAAAGACCACATGGCGTTCGAGCATCCCGTTTCCTCCGATCATCGAGAGACACAACTCTAGCATTGCACATGCGTCCGCCAGCCGACTAACGTGCAACTGTTACCTTGCACAGCCTCAGGAGGCAGCCCATGAGCTATCTGGTCCCAACCGTCATCGAGCAGTCGGCCCGCGGGGAGCGGGCCTTCGACATCTACTCGCGTTTGCTCAAGGACCGTATCGTCATGCTGAGCACTGAGATCGACGATGCCAGCGCCGGCCTGCTCACGGCCCAGCTGCTTCACCTCGAGGCCGAGGATCCCGACAAGGACATCTGCTTGTACGTCAACAGCCCTGGAGGATCGGTCACCGCCACCTTTGCGATCTACGACACCATGCAACACGTGCGACCGGACGTTTCCACCGTATGCCTCGGGATGGCTGCCTCGGGTGGGGCCATGCTCCTGGCTGCGGGGGCAGCCGGCAAGCGGTACTCGCTACCCAACTCCCGGATATTGATCCATCAACCTCACGGTGGGGCCCAGGGCCAGTCGATCGACATAGAGAACCAGGCGAGGGAGATCGCCTTCTGCCGCGGCCGGATGGAGCACATCCTGGCCCATCACACCGGCCAGCCCATCGAGCGCATCGCCAAGGACACGGACCGGGACTACATCGTGGGTGCGTCCGAGGCCGTCGAATACGGCCTGGTCGACGAGGTGCTCAAGGCTCACGAGCTTCGCCACCCGGTAACCGTGGCCAGTTGAAGCGGTCGGTAGCTGGAGGGCCAGAAGCCTCAGCCCTCCTCCAGCATGGCCTCCACCAGACGGTCCAGCAGCTGGCGGTCGCGGTGGTTCAGGCGGGCGATCTTGCGGATCAGGACGGTGCGATCGTCCTCGGGCTCGGCCGTCTGAGCTCCCGGGCGAGCGGGACCCGGCCGACGCCCGGCATGGCCGATGACCTCCGCGACTGGAACGTCCAGGCACTCGGCCACCTTCTCCAGGACAGCGGTGCTCGGGTTGGGCAGCACCTTGATGCCGCCGAAAGACTCCTTCAGCCCTGATTCCAGATCCCGCCATGCGTCCTCGGGTACCTCGGACTTGGTGGCCGCCTCCTCCAGACTGAGACCCTGGGTCTCGCGCCGTTCAGCCAGCCACCTCCCAAAATCCACCCAACGCTGCGACTCATCCACCTGGCAAGACTGGTCCTCCCCGCCCTCCCCGTCCAGCCGGGACGGCCGGGATGGCCGGGATGGCCGGGATGGCCGGACGGCCAGAGCGGGCGCGCTCGGGGCCTCTGGCGTCTCGGTCCGCCGGCCAGCCCCCAGGAACCTCAAGTGCGTAGCCCATAGGCCGGGCGCCGTCCGGGGCCGAGGTCAGCCCGACTCGGGTTGGCCTGGTCGCGCTGAGACACGACGGGATCCTTCACTCCCCACTCGGCGGCGATCTCAGGATCGTTCCAGGCTACCCCCAGCTCATCGGCCGGGTTGTAGTAGCCGTCGACCAGATAGGTGAGGGTCAGGTCCGAAAGGGCGACAAAGCCGTGGGCCACCCCCGGTGGGATGAACACTCCCCGCCCGTCGCCGTCGCCGATCTCCATCTCCAGGGTGGCCCCATCGGTCGGGGACCCGGACCGCAGATCATGTAGGACCACCCGGGCTCGACCCCTGGTCATGTACCAGTAGTCGGCCTGGTGCAGGTGATAGTGCAGTCCGACCAGCGTCCCCGCCACCTTGTCCGAACGGTTGGCCTGGACCATCTCCCGTCCGAGGGGAAACCACGAGCGCCGGTAGGACTCGACGAACCGTCCGCGCCCGTCGGTGTGGACGTCCGGTTCGACCACCATTACGTCGCCTACGACCTCCGAGGGGGTGATGATGGACATCAGCCCACGCTAGCGATGGGAATCAGGCCTCAGCCAGACCGGCTGAGCCTTCACTGCTCGTCGCCCAGGACGGCCGGGCCCGGCCCACCCGGCCCTAATCCTCGAAGCGGCCGTATCCTCCCCGGTAGAACAACAGCGGGCGGCCCTCTCCCACCCCCAGGTCCACCACCTGTCCAACCACGATCAAGTGGTCCCCGCCGTTGTGCACTGCCCCCAGACGGCACTCGACCCAGGCCGCCACCCCCGCCAACACAGGCGCTCCCGCCCCGCCGAGGCGCCAATCGACTCCGATGAACTTGTGGCCGCCAGAGCGGGCAAACGTCCGGGCCAGGCCCTCCTGGGTCTCTGCCAGCACGTTCACACAGAAGGTCCCAGCCGCCTGAGCCCGGGGCCAACTGGTCGACCTCCTGGAGGGAGCTAGGAGCACCAGCGGCGGGTCGAGAGACAGCGCCGCGAAGGCCTGGCAGGTGAGACCCACCGGTTGGGCCGAATGCACCGCCGTGACCACGGTTACACCGGTGGCGAAATGTCCCAGGACCCGGCGAAAAAGGGAGCTTCCCAGCTCACGTTCTTCGCCCCGCTCAGGGTTGTCGCCGTCCGAGTGACTCGTCAGGTGGTGACCGTGTCGATGGGCCCGACCGGGTTGGGCGCCGGTCGGGTGG
>QHCF01000205.1 GCA_003244275.1 Acidimicrobiales bacterium | reverse complement strand
GGGGAATTACTTGAACGCTGACACCCGGGCGGGGTATCAATAGAGCACGCCAAAGAGCATGCCGAACTGTCCAGATATGCCATTCTCGGAGCGACACTCATCACAGCAGGTGGTGAGTGGTACAGATACCTGAGGACAACCTCGTAACCGACCCTGATAATGCTGAGGTCCCTGGTTCGATTCCAGGTAGCCCCACCCTTTGTTCTCACGAGCCGAGGGCGAGGGTCTGGCGGGTGTAGTCGAAGGTGACCGTGCCGAAGCTGCTCAGGACGTCCCCGCCGATCAGCCCGCCGAGGCCCTGATCGCCATTACCGCTATTGAACACGGTACCGACTACTGCGTCCTCGTTGGGGAGCGAGACGGGGCCGACGTGCCAGTCACCCAGGGCTACGGCGTTGGTCTTGGTCGAGCAGGTGACACCGGCCAGGCGCAGGCCCCTCTGGACCACGGGGAGATTGAGCTCTTTGGCGGTCGAGGGGGTCACGTCGGTGCGGCCGGCACCGGTATCCACGATGAAGGCGTACCTGTGCCCAGCAATGGTGGCGGGGACTCCGACCAGGACCTGGCCTTGGATCCTCAGGACCTTGACTGGGACCTGTTGACTTGGTGGCGTCGAGGGGGACGTTGGGTTGGTGGTTCCCAGGGTTCCCCGGCCGGTGCGATAACCAATTGTCAGGGGGGACAGCTGGCTGAGGACGTCCGACCCGACCCGTCCGTCAAGTCCGCTGCCTGACACGTCGACAGCTTGGGAATTGACGGCGACGGTGGCCGGGAGCTGGACCCCTCCGAGCTGCCAGTGGCTGATTTGCACACGCGGTGTCGTTGGCGGCGGCGGCGGCGGTTGGTTCTTGCCACAGCCCGCCCCCTCGGTCCCTCCAGCCAGGGGCGAGGCTCCGGGCAGGTGGAGTTGGCGGGACAGTTGCGGAGCGATGTCGGAGAATCCCGAGCCGGTATCCACCAGGAAGGGGTAAGGGCCCTGTCCGTTGATTCGGACTCCTGCCACCAACAGAGTGGCGTGGTTGTCCCCACGGAGGACATGGAGGGCGAACTGGTTGGGAGGCGATCCGGCCGGCAGGGGACGCGGGAGAAGTGAGCTGGCTGCGTTCGAGGTTCCGGAGTTGGCCGCCTTCGGAGTGCGGGAACCGCACCCGGCCAGGAAGCTGGCCGACAGAGCGACAATGGCCGACAGGGCAACGGTGCGCCCGGTAGCTCGGTCATGACACCGGTTGGCCCTTTCGGTGGGTAGGCGATCGCGCCGAGGCTGAACTGGAATTGATGGCGCCTCGTTGACGCGCACCCTTGGGTCCGACACGTTGCTCCCTTTGATGGTGGCCATTCGCGTTGGCGCATCCCGCAAGCCATACGGGCGGGTGGTGGACGATATCATGAGTCGAGTGCGCGATCGCCAGGCTGGGAGAAGGAGCGGGTCGATCGGCGCTCTGATTGGGGTGTTCCGCTGGTGGGCTCGTTCCAGATGCCCAGCTGGCCAGCAGGGGACCTCGTTCGAGTCACTCCAACCCGCTGGATCTGAACTGTCTGGGCAGTCCGGTTCTGGCTGGCGAGAGCTGTCGGGCCCGGATCTCCGGTAGGAGGGCAAAGGTGCGAGCGGTCGTGGTGGGACTGGGCGCGGTGGGGGGCGCGGTGGCCCGAGAGCTGAGCTCTGTGGGTCTGGAAGCGCTCGAGCTGGTGGACCAGGTGCCTGGCCGGGCTCAGGCCCTGGCCCGCCGTCTGGGCCCACCGGCGCAGGCGGCCACCTGGTCAGAGAGGCTCCTGTCAAGCGGCGACGTTGTTGTGTTGGCCGTGCCTGGGCCTCAGGGGCAGCTGGCTCGGCTTGCACTTGGCCGGGGGGCCCACGTGGTGTCGGTGGCCGACGCTCCGGTGGTCATGGCCGACCTGTTGTCGATGGACGCCGAGGCGAGGGAACGTGACCGCCACGTAGCGGTGGGGGCCGCCTTCTGCCCCGGCCTGTCGTGTGTACTGGCCCGCCATGGATCGGTCGCCTTTGACGTGGTGGACGAAATCCACGTGGCCAAGGCTGGAACCGGCGGTCCGGCTTGTGCATCGCAGCATCACCGTTCCATGTCGGGCTACGGCGTCGAGTGGCGGGACGGGGAATGGTCACGTCCGCCGGCCGGCTCGGGCCGATCCCTGTGTCTCTTCCCTGAGCCGGTCGGCTATCGGGACTGCTACCGCGGGCGGTTGGGTGATCCTCTGTTGTTGGTTCCGGCGTTTACTGGCGTCAGGCGCGTCAGTGCCCGGATTGCTGCCACCCGTCGGGACCGGGTGACGGCCAGTCTGCCCATGTTGTGGTCGCCCCATCCCGAAGGCCTACTGGGCGCGGTGCGCGTCGAGCTGCGAGGCTGGCGGGGCTCGGCGCGGGAGACCTGCCTGCTGGGTGTGATTGATCGACCGGCCGGAGCAACCGGGCTGGTGGCTGCGCTGGCCGCTCAATGGTGTCTGCGTTCCAAGCTGTCGCGCCCGGGAGCGGCCGGCCTGGCGCAGCTGGTCGAGGACCCAGTGTCCTTTCTACGGGCCCTGGGGTCGCGGGGACTGCGGGCCGCGGTCTTCGAGGGCTCGGAGGCAACGACGCCTTGAGGAGCCCAGACGCACGGCCCCGAACCTGACCCACCAGGCGCGGCACCCGCGTAACATGCAGGTGGATGACCTCGAATTTGGGGTGACCGACGAGGGGACGTAGCTCAGCTGGCAGAGCACCTGCTTTGCAAGCAGGGGGTCGTGGGTTCGAGTCCCATCGTCTCCACCAGCACCAACACCGACCGCTGAGAGTGACCGGGCGAACAACGGCGGGCCCACCAGGGCGGGAGCGTGAGCCGCTGCGACTACCCCGTCCGCTTGGCCAACGACGACGGCGAGGTGCTCTCGGTGCGCTGCGGCTGCTCGGATCGAGCCATGTGCCGGGGCTGCGCCGAGCTGTACCGAGGCGACGTGCGCACCCTCGTCCGCGAGGCCCTCGGCTCGGGACCGGCCACCTTCATCACCTTCACTGGCCCCGGCGCCGAGGCGTTCGGCCAGGTCCACTCCCTGCGGGTCGATCACGGCCGGGTCCGGCGCTGCTCATGCGGGCGGACCCACGATGCCGGTGACCCGATCCTCGGCACCCCCCTGCATCCCGACCGGTACCGCTACGACCGGGTCGCCGAGTGGAACGCGCACTCCCGTCGGCTGTTGACGGTGGTCATGGGCAAGGTCGCTCGGCTGGTCGGCCGCAAACTCGAATGGGTCGCGGTACTCGAGCCCCAAGGCCGGGGCGTCGGCCATTGGCATGTCCTCGTGCGAGGTGTGATCCCCGCCTACCTGGTCCAGGTGGCCGTGCGCGGCGGGGTGAACCGGCGGACGGGGCGTTGCATCCAGCAGACCCATCACGCCGGCTACAGCTTCGGTGAGCGCTTAGACGTGCAGCCGATCCTGTCCGAGGATGGCGCCGGGCGGGCCGCCGGCTACCTGTCCAAGTACCTCTCCAAGACGGCTGGTTCCGGCGGACCCGGTGGCGAGCTGTCCACGGTGGTGGTCGAGCACTGGACCCGGCTAGCTGATGCTGCCCGGCGGGTGGCCGGGGGCTGCTCGTGCGGCACTACCGAGCGGCGGGTGGTCATTGATGAAGAGACGGGCGAGGTGAGTGAGGTTTGTGAGCATCACCCCCGGCCTCATGGGCTGCTCCCCGCCGCCATCCTGGAGCGGATGGCCCCATGGGGCGGGGACCGTTGTCCCCGCCTGCGCCGAGTTGTTCGTCAAGGCGGTCACAGTGGACGGCCCGTGGGACGCAGCCGAGGATGGGGCGTCTCGCTCAGCGACCTGCGGGCACGACGCCGGGAGCACATGGGCGGTAGGGATGAGCCGGACGAGTCAAGCGAAGTGGTCTGGAGCTACATCGGACGGGGCTATGGTCCCGAGGGTCTGAGCATGTTTGACATCGAGGCGTGCGCTTTCCTCGGGGGCCTGTCGCCACCAGCCGATGGGAGGTGCGACGGTTGTCCGGTGAGCCAGGCGGAGAGGATCACGTGACCGGTCCTGTGCCATCCGGAGGCCAGGCGCCGGGTTCACCCTTTGACGCCCGCGCGGAGCCGTGGCACCCGCCTCGTAAAGGGAGGGGGTGACGGATGAGGTCGACGGTCTCCCGTCCGATTACGTGTCCCATGCAGGTGAGGGCGACGTCGTCGTCGGGTCTGTAGGTGGGCGATGAGCGTCGGTATATGGCTACGACGTGGCTGAGCACCGCGTGAAAGTTGTTGCGGGACATCAGTGGGGTCCAGGCGGAGGCTGACGAGGCCGTGAAAGAACCCCTGGCACATGAGGCTAAAGTTCTCGGCTGGTCCGCAGGTCGGTGATGGCTTCCGGAACTTCATGGCCATGCGGCTGCTGGCTGCTTTGAGGCGGACGCGGTCAATGCCGGGGGCCTCGTAGAGGTCGTCGACGCCCCCGGTCTGGTACTGCTGCATGACGTTGAGGGCAGCATCGATGATCTGGTCGGTGTTCATGGCGTAGGCATTCCATTCGGGTCGTTGGTGTCGGCCGGGGGCCGGCGGAGGGGGACGGGCCGGAGCCCGAAGGGCGGAGGTCTGAGCGCAGCGACCCACGGAGTCGGCGGGGAGGCCGGCACGGCGCCGGAGGCGCCGCCTTGACCCTGTGAAGTCGAACGTCGCATGAGGTCATAGGTCACCTACGATGATGAGATCAGGGGGGCTCTGTAATCTGGTATCCTTTCTCGGTGACGCAAGTGCGCATGCCACTGATTGAGGAGGAAACGTGCAGAAGCAGATGTCCGATGGGCAGCCGGCCGTGCAGTGGATCGAGGGTGTTGAGCGATGTGAGGCGAGCGGCCTGAGCGGCGCGGCAGGTCGGCTGCGGACCCGGTTAGCCGTGGAGGCGACTCGTGGGGGGCCAGTGCTTACCGAACAGGTGGGGCGGACCGTCCTGGTCCGAGAGAGCATCGTGGCCAAGATCGAGGGAGAGGCATGGGCCGACACGTCTGCCCGGGCCCTAGTCGTCAAGTGTGGACCGCTAGCGCCCGCGGAAGTGGATCGGATGGATGATCGGCAGCCGCGATGGGTGCGTCAGGCCGCAGTGGACCGTGGCTCCGGGCGACCGATCCCGGACTGGCTGGGGCGGCTTCACATCGGCGTTGATCTGTCTCGCGGGATGGCCGATCCGGCGCAGCAAATAGCCGTGACGCAGGCGTGGCCGCTGCTCGACGTGCAGCGGCAGTGGTTGGGTGCTGGAACGACGCCGAAGACTGCTGGGTGGCATCCATTGGACCGCCGACTTTTCGTTGTGGCGGTCGGGGGCTGGGTGCCGCCGGGCTACGTGGGGGTCGTCCAGCGGATCGAGCCGGTCGGGGGTGGACGTTATCGGGTGGACCTCACTTCTGCGGCTGGCCCCACCGCTGCTGAGCGTGGCGCATATGAGGGTCGGTGGCTGGCGACGCGTCCGCGAGTGCTGGTCGATCTCGTCGATGAGGAGGTTCGCTGATGGC
Source organism: Acidimicrobiales bacterium (assembly GCA_003244275.1). Lineage (GTDB taxonomy): Bacteria > Actinomycetota > Acidimicrobiia > Acidimicrobiales > QHCF01 > QHCF01. Next base: position 23,598 of record QHCF01000205.1, on the reverse strand, counting down.
CACCATCCGCACGTCATGCGAGGTGCAAGCCCTAACGGTGCTTGGGCTCGGTGAGCGGGTCCGACCACGGCAGAAGCCGGCCGCGGATGGCCGTCCTGCCCACACGACGGGGACGGTCCTGATGGTCTCGGGAGTGGACCCGGCCACGGGGGAGGTGTTTGAGCGATCCGAGCGGATGTCGAGCGTCCATGTGATCGAGGCGCCCGCCGCGGGCGTTTACGAGGCCGGGGAGCGGTACACCGGAGAGGGTTTTGCGGATTGGACCCCGTACTTGCCAGACGGGGCCCGGAGAATCACCTATTCGGTCGTGGTCGAGCGGCTGGTGCCAGCGACGCGACCGGTGGCGCGTCGGCGGTCGGAGCCCAGCGGGTGATCCTGGCACTGGTGGTCCGCGTGTGCCGGGCCTGGTGGCGGTCTCGTGTGGGCCGGTGGGCAACAGTGGGGGTCGTCTGGCTCATGTGGTTCGACCACTCGTCGAACTCGGGGCGGCTTCTGCTGATGCTCCTCGCGGTGATCGGGGTCGGGATCGCGGTGTGGCGCCGTTGTGGCGACAAGGGCTGTGGAGCCGCCCTCGTGAGGGGATGGTGGCATCGGCGCTTGTGGCGGGAGAATGCTGGGCCACTCGGGTTGGCAGGCCCAGACGGTCAGGCGGGCCGGGTCGTGAGTGTCGTTGGCGACGAGTGGGGTACGACGAGCACGTATCGTCTGTGGCCGGGTCAGGGCCCGGCGGCGTTTGAGGCTCGGGCGGTCGAACTGGCCCATGCCATGGGGGTCTTGACGGCTCGGGTCTCGTCACCAGGCCCAGGCTTGGTGATGGTGAGGTATCTAACCGGCGATCCGCTTGGGGCAGTGTCGTTGAGGCCATGGCCGTTGATGAGTGTGGCGCGTTGGCAGCTTGGGGATGCGGTGCCGTCTGGGGTGGGCGAGGACGGCCGGGTGGTCACAGTGGCGCTGTGGTCGTCGTCGGTGTTGCTGGCTGGCTCACCGGGGAGCGGGAAGAGCGCCACCATGTGGCTTCTCGTGTTGGCAGCGATGCTCGACCCCTCAGTGCGGCTAATGGCGGTGGACTTGAAGGGAGGCGTGGAGTTGGGCCTCGTGGCGAGCCGGGCGGAGCGCTTGGCGACCACGTTGGACGACGCGGTGGCGGTGATCGATGACGCCTTGGTTGAGGTGAGCGGGCGTTACGGGGTGTTGCGGGAGCGGGGCCTGCGAAAGGTCGAGTCAGGGGACCCATCGATGCCGCCGCTGGTCGTTGTCATCGATGAGCTGGCGGAGCTGACTGGCACCGGATCGAAGGAGTCGAAGGCGGCCGGTGAGAGTTTGAGGCGGCTGGTGGCGACGGGCCGGGCAGCCGGGGTGACGGTGATCGCCGCAACACAGAAGCCGTCGAGTGACGTGGTGCCCACTGGGCTCCGTGATCTGTTCGCTACGAGGATCGGGCTGCGCTGTGGGATGCGAGGCCAGGCGGAGACGATCGCGCCAGAGATAGCAGGAGAGTTGACGAAGATTCCCGCGTCCCAGCCGGGCACTGCGTACGTGGTTGATGAGGGTGGGTCCTGGCAGCGATTCCGCGCCTGGTACCTCACCGATGACATGGTGCGCCAGGTGGCGAGCGCGGCGGAGGCAGCCCGGTCGTGACCGCGCCGACGCTGGCTGCTTATGGCCGGGGATGGCTGGCCGCGGTGCGCCATTCCCTGCGGCAAGCCACGTATGAGGACTACCGCTACCGGCTGAACAAGCTGATCTGCCCGAGGCTCGGGACTATGCGGCTTGATGAGGTCACCGTGTCCGTGGTGCGGAGCTGGTTGGGGGAATTGAGCAAGGTCGCCGCGCCCTCGACGACGGCGAAGGCCTACATGATGTTGTGCCGGCTGATGGTGATGGCAGCCGAGGAGGGCCTGACTCCGGTGGGTCATCGGTGGCGCGTGGCTGGTGCCGGCCGACCCCGTTACGGGTCACGTCCGTACATCGACTTGGACCAAGTGCATGACCTGGCTCGGGCCTGCGGGATTCGTTACGAGGCGATGGTGCTCCTGGCCGTCTACGGCCCGCTTCGCTTCGGAGAGGTGGCCGCATTGCGCCGTCAGGACATCACCCCGCCAGGGTCTTACGAGCTGGTGACCATCTCGGCTGCCCTCGACGACCGGACAGGTCGAAGGGTCGAGCCGAAGACGAGGAGCGCCAGGCGGACGCTGAGTATGCTCCGCTTCATGAGCAACGTGCTTGCTCGGCAGCTTCGCTTCCATGCAGGAACCTCCCCGGATAGCTTGCTTTTCACCTCGCCCGAGGGTGAGCGGCTGCGACGTTCGAACTTTAACCGGCGGGTCTGGCAGCCCGGTGTGGAGACTTGTGGGCTCGAAGGGCTGCACTTCCATGACCTCCGACACGCCGGAGGGACGGCTATGGCGGCTAGCGGTGCGGCGCCGATGCGGGTGCTCATGGCTCGGCTCGGCCACGCCAGTTCGAAGGCGACTGAGCACTACCTACGGCTGGCTGCCGGAGGCGACGAGGCCCTCGCCGCACGGCTCGAAGAGATCAACACAGAGCGCGGTCGGGCATGATGGTGGAGGTTCAGGCTGCGAAGCGGTGTCGCTGTGCGTGGCCAGGCTTTGCAAGCAGGGGGTCGTGGGTTCGAGTCCCATCGTCTCCACCGCCCGCAGAACCGCAGTTCACACGGGGTCAGTCGGTAAGAAGATCCGCGGCCCTGAACTTGCGAGATCGGATTCGAGCGGTGTCAATGGCGCGCTGGCGACGGCTAAGTTCCTCGTCATGCACCGAATGCGGCGCAGTGGCCGAAAGGTGCCAGAGGTAACAGCGTACTTTTGGATCGTTAAGATCTTGACCACCGCCATGGGCGAGGCCACCTCGGACTTCAGTATTCACCGGATCGATCCGGTGATTGCAGTGGTACTTGGCGGGATCGCCCTGGTGATTGCTCTGGCATTACAGCTGCTGGTTCGTCGATACGTGGCGTACGTGTATTGGCTGGCAGTGTCGATGGTTGCCGTCTTCGGCACAATGGTGGCTGACGTCATACATGTCAAGTTCGGCGTCCCATATGTGGTCTCGGCCGTCGGTTTTGCCGTAGCCCTGGCCGTGGTGTTTGTTACCTGGCACCGGACTGAGGGGACGCTGTCCATCCATAGCATCGACTCGCCCCGTCGGGAGCTGTTCTACTGGGCGACGGTCCTGATCACCTTTGCCCTGGGCACAGCGGTGGGGGATCTGACGGCGTACACCCTCCATGTCGGTTTCTTTTATTCCGGGGTTGCCTTCGCCTTGGTGATCGCCGTCCCGGCCATGGCCTACCGGTTCGGCACCCTGAATGGGGTGACTGCGTTCTGGTTTGCCTACATCGTGACCCGGCCCCTTGGTGCTTCGTTTGCTGACTGGATGGGAACGCCCCGAAGCCTCGGCGGTCTCAATCTGGGTCGGGGAACCGTAAGCGCCAGCCTGACCGTCCTGCTCCTTCTCTTTGTCGGCTATCTGACGCTGACCCGTGTTGATGTCGAGGATCAAGCGGGCAGGACCGCGGTCACGAACCTGGCCCGATGAGAGATTGCACAACGTAGTTGTGCAATTGGGTTGCGGATTCCACTAGGGTACTCAGCCATGGGTAGGCGACCGCGGATCCCGGGTGAGCTGGCCACCTTCATGCGCCAGGACCACCGCCACGCCTGGACCCTGGAGGATCTGCAGGCGGCCCTGAGTGAGCGTGGAACGCCGGCCGATTTCTCGTCGGTCTTTCGGGCCATGGCCAAGCTAGAGAGCGATGGCGTGGTTCGCAAGCTCGAGCTGGATGATGGGCGAGCGCGGTTCGAGCTTCAGGCGGAGCACCACGACCACCTACTTTGCAATGGCTGCGGCCAGGTGAGCCCGGTGCCGTGTGGAGTGGTCGCCAGCGCGCTGGCCGAGGCGGAACGGGCAACAGGATTCGTGGTCAGTGGGCATTGGTTGGTCCTTACTGGCACCTGTCCGCAATGCCGGCACGCCCACTACGGTGACGGCCCAATCGCGCCCGGCACAGCCGGCACTGAGCGGTTGGGCCCATCCGAGAAGCAGTCCGCCGGTGCCGATCCTGTAACTGTGGGGGGCCCACGATGACCCTGGTCGCCGCCAGCCTGTTCAGCCCAACCCATGTAACCGGCCTGCCTGTCGTCGTCATTGCTGTTGTGCTGGGCATGGTCCACGGGATCACGCCCGACGAGCACACCTGGCCCATCACCTTCAGCTATGCCATCGGGAGCTACTCCACCCGCCGGGGGCTCACGGCGGGGCTGACATTCTCCCTGGCGTTCACCCTGCAGCGGGCGTTTACCAGTGAGTTGGCCTACCTCGGGCTTTCACGCCTGTTCACCTTCACGTCCTTCGACAACGTCATGTACGTGGTGGTCGGAGCGCTGATGGCCATGGGCGGCCTGCTCATTGTGCGGCGGGGCCAATCCTTCCACCTCCACCTACCCGGTTATCGTCGCCGATCCCACGCTGACTGCTCCACCACCGCTGCGCCCGGTACCTGGCTGCAGGATCCCCGACCGTGGATGCCGGCCGTACACGGCTTCGTCGCTGGCTGGGGGTTCGGGGCCTTCGCCATAATCATCTACACCGTGCTGGCGCCGGCCATGCCATCAGCTGCTCTGGGATGGGTCCCTGGCGCCATGTTCGGGCTGGGCACGACCGTGGTGCAGATGCTCCTCGGCGCAACCTTCGGCTGGGTGGCGGCCCGGTGCGGGCTGTCGCCCGAGGGCGTCCGCCACGTGGCCTTGACCACAGCCGCCCGAACGCTCACCTGGGGGGGAGCTGCGTTCGTGACGGCGGGGCTCTTCGGCCTGGCCTTCCCGGGCGTGGTCAACCTGAGCTGGGCCACCGGCCTGCACGTTCCCAACCTCGACAGCATCGGTCTGCCGTTGGTACTGGTCGTAGTGGCCGTCATGGGTGTCGGGGGTACCACTTTGGTGACCCAGACCCGCGCTTGGAGGCAGCGCGTACCGGTGGGAGTCGAGGGTGGGTCTGACCGGCGCCGTCTGTCCGGCCCAGACCAGCCGGCGTCCCCGGCCTGCCTCCCCTCGTATCCGCCGTCTTGACAGGGCGCCCCAATGCGCAATAATTTCTGGTGCCGAAACCGACACCCGAAAGGAGGCCGCTGATGACCAGTCCGACGGGTCCGTCCGAGGAGAGCGGTCCACACGGCCAGTAGGGGTCAAGCTTCAAGACCGGTGTAATTCAGTCCCGGCCTCGCCGCCACGGCTTGATCCGATCGGCGGGGGCGTAGCGGTAGACGATCCTACCTTTGACCGCCCGGCGGGGGACGAGCCCAAAGGTCCGGCTATCGGTGCTGGCCTGCGGTTGATCGCCCAACACCCCGACGCCGACAGGACCCAGGGCAACCACCCGTTTCACTAGGGTGCGAGAGGCAGCCCGGGGGTCAGAGAGGGCGACCACGTCACCTGTCCTGAGCTTGCCCCAAGGCAGGACCAACAACCGATCACCGGTCTGCAGAGTGGGGCTCATGCTCTCTCCTGATACCTCCACCCGCTTGGGCCACGACCTTCTCCCGACGGCCGCCAGAGCCATCGTCAGGGCGACCGCCATTACCGCCAACCGGGGTGCCCGACCGGTCGCCACCGTCAGGATCTGGCCCCGGCCGCTAAGGTGGCCGGGACACTATCAACTGCGTTGCAACAAAGGAGCCTGGAAATGAGCATTGTGTCCCGTGTCCTCGTCCTGGCCGACCGGCTGTCCCGCCCTGAGCTGGCACTGGCCCATTGTGACCTCCCGTGCGGAGTCTACGACCCGGCCCAGGCCCGCATCGAGGCCGAATCGGTCAAGGGATGCATGGAAAAGTTTCACGGATCTGACGACAACGTCTTCAAGACCCGAGCCGTGGCCATCAAGGAGGAGCGGGCAGATCTGGTCAAGCACCATCTCTGGGTGCTGTGGACCGACTATTTCAAGCCCGAGCACCTGGAGAAGCATCCGCAGTTGCATGATATTTTCTGGAAGGCGACGAAGGCAGCTGGACAGGCCAAGAAGACCAACGATGTGGCGGTGGCTGACGACCTGCTCAACCAGATCGGCGAGATCGCCAGGATCTTCGCCGACACCAAGAAGTAACCGGACACCGCTCGGCAGGGACGACGCAACCGCGGCTCAACTGAGGAGTCGGGGAGCGAGGACGGCCCACGCCGGGGCCAACAGGATCAGACTGTCCAATCTGCGCAGGGCGCCGGTATCGTCCTGGGGCTTGCCCAACAAGCGCGACGCGATCTGGGTTCCGGCTGGTGCCAGTAAGGCGGCCAACCCACCCAGTGCCCATGGCCCGGCGCCCGGGTTCGAGATGGTCACGGCTGCGGCCAACGCCAGGGTGACAGCCCCTATGGCGGCTATGCCGGCAACGGGGCCCTCCCAGGAGTTCCCGGCTCCCGAGCCAACCAGGTAGGAACCGATGTCGTAGGCGCCGGCCATGGCCATGAGCACAAGAACCAGCAGGGGGCCGTGGACCCGGTCCACCACCATGGCCGCCCCACACCCACCGGCGGCCACCGAGATGATGCCCGTGAGCAGGAGCGCCAGGTGAGACCATCCGGGGACGAGTGCAACCAGACCGGCGACCGCCAGGATTCCACCGGCCGCCACCGCCGCAGGCAGAGGCCCGGCCATGGCCGAGCCCACCAGGATCAACGCACCAGCCGCCCCCAGCAGTGGCGGAGGTCGACATCCCTCGGAGCGCCACGAGCGGCAGGCTTGGGCTGCCGCTACCGCACAGACCACTGCCAGCCAAAGGGCCATCCACACCCGTCCGGCAACGACGACGCCGACCGTCACGACCACCCAGGCCAAACTCAGCCGAATGCGGGGGTCACCCCTGCGTACCGACGCGGCCTTCGGGGGACGTGCTGGGGGAGCGGCGCCCGACGAGCGGCGGCGCGAGCCTGTCGGTAGGAGCTGGCCGGGGGGCGAACCAGCTGCCGGGGGTGATCCGGTATGCGAGGCGACCGGTAGGGCCTCGTCGGGAGGTGGACCGGCCACCGGAGCCTGCCCAAGAGGCGAGCCAGCGGCCGGGAGGGGACCGGGTGACGAGCTGGTCAACAGGGGCGGCGCTGGAGGCGAGGCAGCTGCGGTGGGCCGCTGACGTCCCGACTTTGCCACCGCCATCCGCCGGGATGCCGAACTGGCCGCCGCCGCCAGCCCGCGGGACGACTTGGCCCAGACGGCCTGGCTCAGTTGAATCCCCCGGAGACCGGCGGCAAGACCGCCACCTCGTCGTCGTGGGACACCGTGGTGGCCAGTTCGGCCGGGTGACCGTTCACCCAAATCCGACTGGTTGCCAAGACGGCCGCGAACTGGCCGCCGAAGCGAGCGCGGGCCGCCTCGAGCACGTCGTCCACCGTTGCGCCTCCCAGTTCCACCCGGGCGGTGCCGGCCGCTTCCCGGGCCGCGGCGAAAAGCCTCAGGATTGCCGTGGTGTCTCATCCAGATCCCTGGAGCCAAGACCCCGGTTGGTCAACGTGCCACCTCGGCCCAACCGTTGGTCAGCACCATTTCCGCATCGCCGTCCGATCCGACGGCAAGGCTCTCGAAGGCTACGGCCCTACGGCCGTTTCGCTCCCCTGCGTCGTAGACAGTGGTCAAGAGGCGAGTGCCGGGAAGGACTATTTTTGCAAAACGAACTGCCATGCGACGCACACGACCGGGATCGTCGCCCGTCACCAGCTTGATGACTGCCTGGCTGGCCATAGCCATGGTGCACAGTCCATGGACGATAATCCCGGGCAGTCCGACGCTTCGGGCGAACACCTCGTCCACATGGATGGGGCTGTCATCCCCGGAGGCATCGCGGTAGCGGAAGGTCTGTCCGGGGTCGATATGGGCAACCAGGCGGCCGATCGGTGCGGCCCGAGCGGGCGCGGGAAAGACGTGTCCTGGCTTGTCGGGCCCAGCATTGGTGCCACCGGTCAGACCTCGGACGACCACGGTCACAAACTGCTCCAGTACCGGATCGCCGTCGGCACTGTCTCGGCTGTCCGCACGGATGGTGCAACGGGTGCCCGATGGGCCGACTCGTACGCTGTAGCCCACGGCTCGGGTGATGAGAGAGTTGCCTGACACCAGCGGGCGATGGAGGTGCATGTCCTGCTCGCCGTGGACGATCATGCCCATGGCCTGTCTGGGGACCATGTCGGCCACTGCTGAGCGGATGGGTTCCCAGCTGGGTACCACTCCGAAGATCGGTGGTGCATACTTCCCCGAGCAATAGGCTGGATTATCGTCATTGGTGGCGCCCGCGAAGGCCTTGATTCGCCCGGGATCGATCAATTGGCGCTGCCCTTCGTGAACAGTTCCCAACTGGGCCATTGCCAGCGTCACCAGATGCTCCTTTCGGGACAATCGTCGTCTCACTGGACTGCCCCATTTGACGCCCCAACTCGCTCGCCCAGCTGTCACCGTCCAAGTGACCACCGAAGGCAACGTTACCTCCTCTGGCCTAGGTTGAATGGGCACGTGACCGCTACCAGCATCCTCCTCCTCCGCCACGGTCAGTCCACCTGGAATGCCGACGGTCGTTGGCAGGGATGGGGCGATCCCCCGTTGTCCGATGAGGGGGCCAGCGAGGCGGTGGCCGCTGCTGGTTGGCTGGGCGACACCTGGCCGGAGCTGTCGGCGGTCGTCTCGTCCGATCTGTGCCGGGCCCGCCAGACCGCCGGGTCGGTGGCAGAAGGGCTCGGTTTGAGGCCGGTGGAGGTCGATGCGGGAGTACGCGAACGTGACATCGGCTTGTGGACCGGTCTCACCAGGGAGCAGATCGAAGCCGCCTGGCCCGGCCAGCTGGTGGCCTTCGAGGCCGGAAGACTCGAGCGGCCGCCGCGAGGCGAGTCCACGCCCGAGCTGGTGGCCAGGGCAACGGCCAGCCTGGAGCGGCTCAGGAGACAATGGGCCGGACGACAGCTGCTGGTGGTCTGCCACGGTGGGGTCGTTCGAGCAGTAGAGCAGTTCCTGGGAGCCCCTCCGCTCCCCCTCTCCAACCTGTGCGGTCGCTGGGTGGAACACCAGGGTGATGGCGACCGTGGCGAAGACCAGGTCTCGTGGGAACTGGGTCCCAGAGTCCTGGTGCCGCAGCTCAGGCGCCCACCCGTGTGTTGATGGTCTCGACCAGCCGGTGGGCCAGCTGAGGGGTCAACAGGTCGGTGCCATGGCCGGCGTTGGCGTACCACCACAGCTCCTTGGGCTCCTGTGCCCACTCATAGATGCGCTCGGCGTGATCTGGGCCAAAATACGTGTCGTCGGGGTCATGGGCCACCACCACGAACGCCGGCGCGATGGCGCCTACCAGGGCACTGGCATCGGGGACCCCCTCGCAGTTGGCCAGGATCCGGGTACGGGTGAAGACCGACAGCATGGTTCGCCGGATGGGGGAGGCGATGACCCGCTGCACCCGGGCCGAGCCCGAACGCTCGTACTGTCCCCACCAGGCGGGAGCGCTGATGGCCACAGTGCCGGCTACCCCGCCAAAGCGGGCCGCGTGCAACAGGACCGAGGCGCCACCCAGGCTCATGCCGATGGTGACCACCGGGAGGTTCGAGGGAGCAGCGGCCACGGCCGCAGCAACGTCGAGGGGCTCGTCCCGGCACAGGGTACAGGTGCCCCCGGATTGGCCGTGGCCTCGCAGGTCGGGGATTACGACACAGAAGTGACGGGCCAGTAGGTGGGCGAAGGCATAGACCCGGGGTGTGCGGGACCAGTTCACGAAGCCATGGACCAACACGACCGTGGCCCGAGCGTCGGGCGGACCGGCCAGGCGAGCGGCTGCCAGCCGGGTCCCGTCCCCGCTGACGAGGTGGAGCTGCTCAGAGCGGCGGTAGCGGGGAGCGAGGACATATTTGTGGCCCCACTCAGCCAACCCCCGGCCCGTGTCGAACACCCGTCGACCGGCGCCGCGTCCTGGTGGCCGGGGCTCCCCGGTGGCCATCAGCCGGTGTCCGACGGGCGCTGGGCCTCTCGCTCGGCGCCGGCCTGGTCATCGACACAGAACCGGGCAGACGGCATAGCTTCCAGGCGAGCCTCGCCGATCGGTCGGCCGCAGGCCTCGCAGGTCCAGTAGGTGCCCTCGTCCAGGCGTTGGAGGGCATGCTCGACGTCGGCCAGCTCGCTCTCCACCTGCTCGAGTATCGAAAGGTCGCGCTCGCGGTTGAACGTCTCCGAGCCCAGGTCGGAGGGATGCTGGTCGACGGAGGAGAGCTCTGAGACGCTCTCCTGCTCGCTTTCGGACGTGAGGCCATCCCCGACCAACTGCCCGCGGACGCCCTCGAGGCGGATCTGCTCGTCGGACAGATGCTGGCGAGCGTGGTCAGGATCCATGCTGCAGATCCTACCGGCCTGTTCGATGGCCGCGGGGTAGCTTGGAGCCGACGGTTCGCCGGGCGGCCTGTTTGCCAAGGCTCCGCGAATTCGCCGGGCCGCTAGCTCAGCGGGTAGAGCAGGGGACTTTTAATCCCAAGGTGCCGGGTTCGAGACCCGGGCGGCCCACCTGTATCAGTGCTGGTGAGGTGGATTGCCGACTCGGTCGGGCGCGGGCATCGAATAGGTCGTGCCGCAACGGGGAAGGGTACTTGCGACGCTGAGGACGGGTCACCGCCCCCGGCTTTGATCACCTGCTGGCGGATCACCGCCGATTGAGGGGTTGACAAGATGAGTCAGGTTGCTGTTGTCACGGGTGCATCGGCAGGGGTCGGGCGGGCGACGGCCCGCGAGTTCGCCGAGCGAGGCTTCGACGTGGCCCTGCTGGCCCGGGGCCAGGCCGGCCTGGACGCGGCGGCCAGGGAGGTGGAGAGGGCGGGAACCAGGGCATTGGTCATCCCTACCGACGTCTCCAAGTTCGATGAGGTCGACCGGGCTGCCACCCAGGTCGAGGAGCAGCTCGGGCCGATCGATGTCTGGGTCAATGACGCCATGACGACCGTCTTCGCCCCCGCGTGGGAGGTGAAGCCGGCTGACTTCCAGCGGGCCATCGAGGTCACATTCCTCGGCCAGGTGTGGGGCACCATGGCCGCTCTGGCCCGGATGCGTCCGAGGGACCGGGGGGCGATCGTCAACATAGGCTCGGCCCTGGCCTTTATCGGGATACCGCTCCAGTCGGCCTACTGCTCTTCCAAGTTCGCCTGCCGGGGCTTCTTCGAGTCCGTCCGGGCGGAGCTGATCCACGACCACAGCCACATCCGCATGAGCATGGTCCACCTCCCGGCGGTCAACACTCCCCAATTTGACTGGTGCCAGACGGCCATGCGCCACCATCCGATGCCGGTACCGCCCATCTACCAACCCGAGATCCCGGCCAAGTTCATCGTGGACGCCGCCCTGGATGGCAGGCGCGACAAGGTCATCGGGTCCTGGAACAAGGTGTTGGTGGTGGCGGCCAAGTTGGTGCCGGGCCTGGGCAACCACTATGCAGCCATCGGGGCGTGGGAAACCCAGCTCACGCCCGAGACGGTGAGTCCCGACCGGCCCATCAATCTCTATCAGCCAGTCGATCATGATACCGATCACGGGGCCCGTGGATCCTTCAGCGACAAGGCTGGGGGATTCATGGACCCGAGCTTCCTCAAGTCGCTTCCCAAGACGGCCCAGACCTTTGCCCAAGCGGTAGCCAGCACGGTGCGCTACAAGAAGCGGGTCCTGGAGAACAAGAGGGCCAGCCACTAAGCACTCCATGACGTCCTCCCCGCAGTCAGAGATCGCTGAGCACTTCCCTCCGCACGTACTGCGGGAGTATGCCTTCCTGGCCGACGGTGAGAGGGGCATCCTGGTCGGGCCCCGAGGTGACTTCGCCTGGATGTGCGCTCCCCGCTGGGACAGCGAAGCAGTGTTCTCCACCCTCATCGGAGGCGCCGGGCTGTATGCAATCACGCCCGCCGAACGCTTCGTGTGGGGTGGCCGCTACGAGGAAGGCTCCCTCATCTGGCACAGCCGCTGGGTGACCACTAACGGGGTCATCGAGTGCCGAGAGGCCCTGGCCTTCCCGGCCGATCCCCACACGGCAGTGATACTGCGTCGGGTCACGGCCCTGGAGGGAAAGGCAACGACCCGGGTCGTCCTGGACGCCCGAGCCCACTTCGGGCGCCAGGCCATGGGAGACCTACATCGCCACCAGGGCATCTGGAGCGCTCGCAGCGGTCCGCTTTACCTGCGCTGGTCGGGCGCCGAGGAGGCCAGGCGCAGCGGTGATGGCGCGCTGACGCTCGACCTGGCCATCGAGCCGGGTGACTGCCACGATCTGGTCCTTGAGATCACTGATCAGGTCCTGGCCGGCCCCCCGGTTGAGGCTGGCCCGGCATGGGAGGCCACCGAAGCAGCCTGGGCCCGATCCGTTCCCCAGCTCGACGACACCCTAGGCCGCCGGGATGCCCGCCATGCCTATGCCGTGTTGCGGGGCCTCACCAGCGCCGGGGGCGGGATGGTGGCGGCCGCCAGCATGTCCCTGCCTGAGCGCGCCACCCAGGGCCGCAACTACGACTACCGCTACGCCTGGATTCGTGACCAATGCTACGCCGGCCAGGCGGTGGCCGTCACCCAGCCTCACCCCCTCCTCGATGACGCCGTCGCCTTCATTGCCGAGCGCGTCCTGTCCGACGGCCCACAGCTCAAGCCGGCCTACCGGATCGACGGAGGTCCTGTCCCCGACGAGCGCCGCCTCCCCCACCTGAGCGGATACCCGGGTGGAGCGGACAAGGTCGGCAATTGGGTCAACCAGCAATTCCAGCTGGATGCCTTCGGTGAGACCCTGCTGTTATTCGCCGCCGCCGCCCGCCACGACCACCTCGGCACCGAACACTGGGGGGCGGTGGAGGCGACGGTCGCTGCCATCCAGACCCGCTGGGGCGATGCTGATGCCGGAATATGGGAGCTTGACAACCAGCGCTGGGCCCACTCCCGTCTGATGTGCGTCGCCGGCCTACGGGCCATGGCCGGTGTGGCTGGGTCCGCCCAGGGCGCCCACTGGACGGGGTTGGCCGACACCATCCTGGCCGATGTGGGTTCGAATTGTCTGCACCCGAGCGGGCGCTGGCAACGCGCTCCCGGTGACGAGAGGGTCGACGCCGCGCTGTTGCTGCCTGCCATCCGGGGGGCCCTGCCGGCCGGTGACCCCCGCAGCCGGGCCACCCTGGCCGCAGTGCTCAACGAGCTGGGGCGCGATGGCTACGTGTATCGGTTCCGACACGACCAGCGGCCGTTGGGGGACGCCGAGGGGGCGTTCTTGCTGTGTGGGTTCTTGATGGCCCTGGCTGTTGATCAGCAGGAGCGGCCCACTGAGGCCCTCGCCTGGTTCGAGCGCAACCGGGCGGCGTGCGGGCCACCGGGCCTGATGACCGAGGAGTTCGACGTGGGTCAGCGCCAGCTGCGCGGCAATGTCCCCCAAGCTTTCGTTCATGCCCTGTTACTGGAATGCGCTTCCCGGTTGAATCAGCCATGGCCGAGGACGTGAAGAGGCCGACAACCGCGAGTCACGGATAGGGCGCCCCTCTCCTACAGTTGCGGCCATGGTGATCGGCGAACCCTGGCGGCGCCTAACTGGCGTGTTGCGCTGCGCTGGGTTGACGGCAGGTGTGGTGCTCGGCGTAGCCGCCTGCACGCCCTCTGCGTCGTTTGTTCCTCCTCCGGCCAGTCCGGTCACCACCACCCCAGCTCCTGCCGGCCCGGTGGGCCTGTCATCGGACGGGGCGCCGACCATCGGACCCGGTCGAGCAGCGCTGTCGGGCACGGTTCAGGGCCCGTCAGGTCCGGTGCCAGGAGCGACGATCGAGGTCGAGCGGCTGGTGGGCACCAGTGCCGCCCGGGCCATGCTGACCAGTGACGCCGGGGGTGCTTGGCGGCTTCCTGGCGTCCTGGGCGGTCGCTATGCGGTCCGGGCCTGGCTGGCGCCCAACCTGGCTGAGACCTCGCCCACCACCTTTTTCCTGGCCGACGGTGTGGACCGCTTCGCCGCGCTGGAGCTGGCCGATCTGTCCAAGCCCGTCCTTCAGTCGGCCATCGCCCCCAACCCGCCCATGACGGGTGAACCGACCCAGGTGGTCGTGCGACTGGGTTCCCAACAGGTGCAGGCCGACGGTGGGCTGACACCCCAGCCCGACGCAGGTGTTTCTGTCCAACTCATCGGGGGCGGCTGGCTGATCTCTCAGCCCAATCCAGGTGTCACTGACTCCCTGGGTCAGGCGGTTTGGACGGCAACCTGTGAGGCGCCAGGCAGCCAGGGCCTGCAGGCGGCCGTGAGTGCCCCGCCGGCAACGTCGGGCGTATCGGCTCCCGCCAGTCAGACCGTGGCCATCCAGGTGGCCGCCTGCATACCTGCGCCGTCCACCGGTACCACCATCCCGTCGACCACCACGTCGACCACCACCACTACGGTGACCGGGGGGACAAACGTTCCCACGACGGCCGCGGGAAGGTAGGGCGCATGTTTCGAGTGCTGCGCTGGGTGCTGGCCGCGGTCGGCGCTCTTGTCGGTGCGCCGATCCTGGTGGCCGCGACCATCCTGGTCACCCTCCTCTACTATCCGGTGTCCGGCCCTCTGCCCCAGCCGGTACGGTCGAGCTTTGGTACGCCGCCGAGCGTGGTTTACGATGACGGTGGCCACATCATCGGCCAGCTCAGCGCGGCCGGGGGCAGCAACGTCCCGGTCAAGGACGCCCAGATCCCACCGGTGGTCAAGTATGCGGTGGTGGCATCCGAGGATCGTGGCTTCTTCACTGAGGGGGCTGTCTCGGCCAAAGACCTGCTGCGGGCGGCACGGGCCGACCTGAACTCTCATGCCCCGGTGCAGGGCGGCTCCACCATTACCCAGCAGTACGTGAAGACCGTCTACACCAATGGATCCCGCACCCTCGGACGCAAGTTCCGGGAGGTGGTGCTGGCCCGGATGCTTGCCCAAAAGCTGTCCAAGAAGCAGATCCTCGACCGCTACCTATCGGTCGTGTACTTCGGCCAGGAAGCATACGGAGTGGGTGCGGCAGCCCAGGCGTACTTCCGGACGCCGGTGAGCAAGCTGGACGCCTCTCAGGCGGCCACCCTGGCCGGCGTCCTGCCTGCGCCAAGCCAATACGACCCCCTGTTCAACCTGGACGCCGCCGAGCAGCGTCGGGAGACGGTCCTCGACCTCATGCATGCTCAGCGATATCTCACCGATGACCAATACCAACAGGCCATGGCTGAGCGGCTGACCGTGGCTCAACCCGGCTCGGCGGCCAGCGGACCGGTGACGCTGGTGTATCCGCTCCAACAGCCCACCACCAAGTATCCCTATTTCCTCGACTATGTCCGCCAGTACATGGAGCAGCGGGTGGGATACAACGAGCTGTACCACGGTGGGCTGCGCATCCAGACCACCCTCGATCCCAAGGACCAGGCGGCAGCGGAGTCAGCCATCGCTGCCCAGCTGGCTGGTACCAAGCCGCCCCTGCAGATGGCAACGGCGTCGGTCCAGCCGGCTACCGGCTATGTGGCGGCCCTGGTTGGTGGACGGGACTACAACGTCTCCCAGGTCGACATCGCGCTGGGTGGCTGTCCCCAACCCGAGCCCCCGCCGGCCCGGCTGATCGTCCAGGCGACCTGTCAGGCCCAGCCCAACTCGGTAGTGCTAGGTGGCGGGAGCGGGCGACTGGCAGGGTCCACCTTCAAGCCGTTCACGCTGGCGGCTGCTCTGTCCGCCGGTATATCGCCTCAGGCCAATTACTACGGCCCAGCGACCTACGATGCTCCGGGGTGTGGTGGGGTCTGTGTCATTCGCAACGCCGAGGGCGGGTCGGCTGGTAACTACACCCTGACCACCGCTACCTGGCAGTCGATCGATACCGTGTACGTGCAGGTGCTCAAGCAGGTTGGGATCAAAACGGTGGCCGAACTGGCCAAACGGCTCGGTGTGTCGACCGCCTACGACGAGAGCGACTTCGGGCTCTCCTACACGCTTGGTACCAATCCGGTTGGGGCGTTGGAGATGGCTTCGGCCTACGCCACCTTTGCCAACCAGGGAACCTATGTCCCACCGTCGCCAGTGGTGCGGGCCGTCGACAGTCAAGAAAAGCTGGTCTTCGACAACTCCCACCCCCGCGGAACCCGGGTGCTCAGCCCGTCGGTGGCCGACACCGTGACCCAGATTCTCCAGGGCGTGATCCAGCACGGCACGGGTAACCCGAACGCAGTGATCGGTCGCCCGGCCGCCGGCAAGACGGGAACCGCCAACGGCCCCTACGACGCCTGGTTCGTCGGCTACACCCCCCAATTGTCGGCGGCCGTGTGGATGGGCTACTCGAACAACGACAGCACCCCCATGCTCGACGTCAAGGGCGTGCAGGTGTTCGGGGGTACCTATCCGGCCAAGGCCTGGCACGATCTCATGACGACATCCCTCGCCGGGCTCCCGCCGGCCAACTTCGCCAACCCGCCTCCGCCCGGCGTGACGGCCAACGTCCTCCAAGGGCTCCAGGCCGGGGCCGCCCGGACACCTCTGTCCAGTGGCGGTGAGGCGCCAACGTCACAGTCCCTGCCGCCCCCCACCGCCGTGGCGCCCCCGACCATACCGACCACCACGACCACGCTGCCGCCCTACACCGCGCCGCCCAGCACCATGCCGCCCAACTTCGGCTCGACCACCACCATCCCGTACTCCTCGGGGGGCACCGGCGCCACTGGGCCCGGGCCGCCGGCGACATGATGGGGTCAGCCGGATGGATCAGCTCGGCGGATCAGCTCCGGCGGATCAACTCAGCGGATCAACTCAGCTCGAGGGAAAGGTGTCACCAGGACAGACCAGCACCTCGGTACAGGCGTCCTGTATGGGTACGGCGATGTGGGCTCCGGGAGAGGACGTGGCCGCCTGAGGACTATAGGCCAGGGACTCAACTCCTAGAACGCTGCCGCCGGCATCGACCAGGGGACCCCCCCGGGATGGGTCGTCCTGCGCCGCATCGTCCACCAGCCCGGCCGCGGTCGAGCCCGGGCTCAGCTTGCCGGTCGTGATGGCCCCGTTTGAGCCCGCCCCCGATATCGCGTAGACCTGCTGAGCCATCTGGGGGGCGGTGACCGGCGGGGGACCGACCAGGACCGGCTGGTTGCCCTCGTCCAGGACCAACAGCGCCAGGTCGTGGGCCGCATCCCACGTCCGAAGGGTCGCCGGCTTGGAGATGCTGCCCTGGCGCACATCGATCGACGGCGCCGGTTGGTACGTGGCCGCGGTCACCACTGCATAAGACGTGAGTAGGAGGGTCTGGTTGGCGCTCGACACCACCGCGAAGGCCGAGCCAACCGATGGTTGGCCATTGGCGTCAAAGGTGTCCACCTCCCAGACCGCCCCATGGACCTTGGCCAACAGGGCGGCCAGGGTCGCCGGGCTGGTGGGTGAGGGTGGCCCGGCCTGGCTCCCGGCTCCTCTGGCGGGAGAGCGGTTCAACTGCGCCCCCGAGGCCACTGAGTTGACGTAGGTGGACGTCCAGATGAAGGCGCCCAGTCCGGCGGCCACCAGTACCAGGACCATCACTCCCACGGGAATGATGAGCCCACGGAGCCGGTCCATGATCGTCATGCCGGATACCTGCTAGCCGCTTCCACGTATTCACGGGACAGATCGACAAGCTTGGTGACGGTATTCCAGTTGCGCATGGTGGTGGTGACACCAAGCCGCTTGTTCCAGTCCACCTTGGCAAACGACGACCTGAGGACGCCATCTGGGCACCAGAGGTAGAGGTGATTGCCGATGATACGGCACTGGTCGGGATCTGGTTGAGGACCGACGAGGTCAACCAGAGTCTCTCGATGCTCTGCATCGGGCGCAGCCGACAAGAAGCCGACGAGATGCCTGGACGGGTCGGTCGCAACTTCCTTCAGTGGATCGCCGTCAACGGCCGCGACAAGCTCGGCATGGCTGCGCACGACCACCTTCGACTCGACACCCAGGCCACCAGCCAACGCCTGCTCAATGGCCTGGGCGGCCGACGCCGGACCCGACGCGCTCGTGAAGACGGCGTTGCCGCTTTGCAGGTAGGTGACCACATCGGCGTAACCGAGGTCGGCCAGCAACCGGCGGAGTAGCGCCATTGAGACGCGCTTGTTGCGGCCTACGTTGATGCCGCGCAACAGGGCGACCTGGCGCACGGGTTGAGGAGTGGGGACACTTCCGGCGTCTTTCACAGAGGGTGCCGATCGTCGTAGACAGGTGAGCCAGTCCTCATCTCGACTACCAGCGCGTCGACGACTGCCCTGAGGTCACCGCCGTGGGCCGCTGCTACCTGGCGTTGGCGCTGGTAGCTGGCCCCTTGGCGCACGATGTCATCGATTCGAGCCAGCTCCTTCGAGCATCCCAACCGATCAGCCAGCGGAGCCAGCTCGGCCGCCAACTCGGTGAGCGAGGCCTGCACCGGGGCAGTCCGGCCCCGGTCATCGATGATGATCTGTGCCTCGAGGCCATATCGAGCTGCTCGCCACTTGTTCTCCCGCACGGTCCAGCTCTTGGGAACAGGGAGCGTATAGCCCCGATCCAACTGTATGTCGAACTGCTCTACCAGGCACTGGGCGAGGGCGGCGACCGTCCCCACCTCCGACAAGGTGGGTAGGCCGTCGAATATGCGCAACTCGACTGTGCCGAAGTTGGGGTGCGGGCGTATGTCCCACCAGACCTCTCGGATGGTCTCGATGGTGCGGGTGGAGATGAGCATCTCTATATAGGACTCGAACTGCTCCCAGCCCGACAGCTGGTAGGGCAGACCGGCGGTGGGTAAGCCCTCGAAGATCTTGCTGCGGGCTGACGCAAGGCCGGTATCGGTACCCATCCAATAGGGACTGGAGGCCGAGAGAGCCAACAGCTGCGGGATGTAGCCAGTGAGGGCGTTGACAATGGGGATGGCCTTCTCCTGAGCCCGCACCCCGACGTGGACATGAACCCCGAAGATCTGGAGGCGACGGGCCAGCCATTGCATCTGAGCGACCAGTGTGCGATAGCGAGGCATATCGGTCACCTGCTGGGTGGACCAGTCGGTGAAGGGATGGGTACCCGAGCACATCAGTGCCAGCCCGAGCCTTTCGGATACTGAGGAGACCTCGGCCACGGTCTGGGCCAAATCGGAGGTGGCCTCGGCCACCGTGGAGCAAACGCCGGTGATGACCTCGATCGTCGACTCCAGCAGCTCATGCTTGGCCTTGGGATGAATGCCCTCAGGATGCCCAGTGCCGAGTTCGGCCAGGATTTGTGAGGCGGCGGAAGACAGCTCGCGTGTCTCGAGATCGACCAGCTCCAGCTCCCACTCGATGCCCAGACTTGTTCGGGGGGAGGCGGCGAATGAGATCTGCACTTGGTACCAGGCTAAGACAGTCCGACCGGCCCAGCCAGCCGGGTGGGCAGGAAACAACTATTCGAGGATGCTCAAACCGACAGTCTGCGTGAGACGAGCGGGCGAACTTCTGCGATGCGCTCGTAGTCTCCGTCGACGTGGACTACTCCCAGGTAATGATGTAGGGCTACCTCGGCGATCAGGAGGTCGGGGATTGCTGTGCGGTGCCACATGCCGTGGTGATGAGCGAGGTCTCGTTGGAGCGCCAGGGCCTTCTCCAGGAGATCCCTGGGCGCCGCGACGACCTCGAAGTTGAGGTGAAGGTCGACCTTGAGATCGTCATAGTCACGGGCGGAGCGAGCCGAGTAGAGCTGCTCGAGCTCACCGACAGGGCAAACGAAGAGGTGACCGGCGAGATCGTCGAGTTGTTGGCCGACTCCAGGTTGACCGGCGCGGGCGGCCGCACTCTTGTCGAGCAGCCAACCACTTATGGCCACATTTCGTCCGATCCCAGAACGTTGAGGTCTGTACGGTCTGTCAACCGATTGAGGTAACCCCGCTGTCCTTCAGCCCGCACCTCACCCGCCTGCTCCGCTGCTTGGGCAGCATGTCGAAGCGCTTCCTCCACGGCAGCCCGGGTGGTCGTGACTCCAAGGGCCTTCTTGGCCCGGGCCAACAGCTCCTCGTCGATCTCAATGGTGGTTCGCCTGACCATGAGTACATACTACCGCTCGACGGTGTACATAGATTGAGCCAACCCCCCTGGGCCGGGGCGATAGTCAGTCCTTGGCAGGCGTCCAACGGCTGACCCAATGGCCCGAAGCGGCGGACCACATCCGTTATGGGGACTCACCGGGGAAGATGCCAATGTCAGACCTCCACTCCAGGTCACCGCTGACACAGTTGATGATGGCTCCAGCCACTGAGGATCGGGCGCTCTCGACGGTGTCCTCGGTTGCCACAATGGCCACGGCCCTCGATGTGCCCACGGTCTGGTATGACCCGGGCTCGCGTTCGACCGCCGCTGAGAACAGTACGTCCGCTCCGTGGGCGCGGACCTGATCGACGTCGATCGAGAACCGATGACCGGCGCTGATTCCCAGCGCATATTCTGGAGCGACCAGGTATGTCACCACCGATGCACGGTTCGCCATCGGGATCATGTCGTCGGACAGTGACCCGTCTGCCATAGCGACGAGCGCATCGGTCCAGCCTCTCTCCACGAGTGACATGATGTTGATCCCCTCTGGGTCCCCGAACCGTGCGTTGAACTCGATCACTCGCAAGCCACGGGCGTCGGCGAAGAAGCCAGCGTTGAGGCAGCCGGAGAAGTGTCTCCTGGTCTCCGCGAGATAGGCGATCACATCTCGGACAATCCCGCACGCAGCGTCGTAGCTCTCACGGCTGAGGAAGGGGAGGAGGCCCCCAGGTAGGGCGCACGATCCCATTCCCCCGGTGCCCGGCCCGGTATCCCCCTCGAAACGGTAGGGGTAGTCGTAGGTGGCCGGAGGTAGGACGACGATCTGTCCGTCGGTCATGGCTTGGATGGTGAACTCCGGTGCTGAGATGCGCTCCTCGATCGAGACCGCCCCACCGTGTCGACCCGACTCGACGATCTCCAAGGCGTACTCGACCGCCGCGTCATTGTCCGCCAGATGCGGCCCCACGACCCTGACACCCTTCCCCCCAGCCAATCCGACTGGTTTTACGACCACCGGGCCGTGCTCTGCAACCTTCGCCACGGCCCGCTCCACCTCGGCCGGAGTCCGAGCAACCGCATAGGCCGGGTTGGAGCCGGGGGCGATCTGGTCCACGACCTGTCGACAGAACGCCTTGTTCCACTCGATCTCGGCGCCGGACCGCGTGGGTCCGACAGTCGGAACGCCTGCGCCGAGAAGATGGTCGACGACTCCTGCCGCCAGTGGATCGTCACTGCTCACTACGGCCAAGGCAATAGAGTGATCGACGGCGTACCCGGCAATCGCCTTGCCGTCGCAGACGTTGCCAACGTACGCAGATCCGCCTGACCCCCTCGTGACATCGCACAGAGTTGGGTTCTGGTGACCCATGAACGCGTGCAACTCGCAGGATTCGGCCATTCGCGTCCCCAAGGCTGCTTCTCGACCACCGTGACCCACGATTAGGCTTCTCATGTGAGCGGGCGACGGGAATCGAACCCGCGTTCTCAGCTTGGGAAGCTGATGTTCTGCCGCTGAACTACGCCCGCGATGCGAGCTCACTGTATCCCGCCGTTGGTGGTATGTGGCCCCTAGCCGGCCTGGCGAGCCACTGCCTCGGCCGCCGCCTCGGCCGCCTGCGGGTCGCCCAGGTACTCCGAGCGCAGGGGTCGCAAGGACCGATCCAGCTCGTAGACGAGGGGGATGCCGGTGGGGATGTCCAGCTCGGGGATGTCCTCGTCCGAGATTCTGTCCAGATGCTTCACCAGCCCTCGCAGGCTGTTGCCGTGGGCGACCACCAGGACCCGGCGCCCAGCCATGAGGTCGGGGACGATGGCGTCGTGCCAGTAGGGCAGCATCCGGGCCACCACGTCGGCCAGGGCCTCACCGCCGGGCAGCAGGTCAGGGGCCACTCCGGCATAGCGGGGATCGTGGCTGGGGTGGCGGGGGTCGCCAGGCTCCAGCAGCGGCGGAGGGATGGCCCAGCTGCGTCGCCAGATCTTGATCTGTTCGGCCCCGTGACGGGCCGCCGTCTCCTTCTTGTCCAGGCCCTCCAACGCACCGTAATGACGCTCGTTGAGCCGCCAGTGGCGTCTCACCGGCAGCCATGACCGCCCCATCTGGTCGAGGGCCAGGTTGGCGGTGCGCACTGCCCGGGTCAGGACCGAGGTGTGGACCACGTCCGGCCCAAGGGTCGGTTCCGCCCTCAGCAGGTCCCCGGCCGCCGCCGCCTCGTCCTCGCCCAGCAGGGACAGGTCCAGGTCGGCCCACCCGGTGAAGCGGCCTTCGGCGTTCCACGTGCTCTGACCGTGGCGGAGCAGTACCAGGGTGCTCATGTCCTTACGATATCCACGCCGAGGGACAGCGGAAGTTGATGGTCGCCGACGCAGCTTTGCTATACTCGACAGCGTCATCGCATGAGCACCATCACAGATCGCACTTTGGGAGGCATCCAACATGGCCAAGGCCGTCGGCATTGATCTCGGCACCACCAACTCGGTAGTAAGCGTTCTCGAGGCGGGTGAGCCCGTCGTAATCCCCAATGCCGAGGGAGCCAGAACCACCCCCTCGGTGGTCGGCTTCTCCAAGTCGGGTGAGGTGCTGGTGGGCGAGGTGGCCAAGCGCCAGGCCATCACCAACCCAGATCGCACCATCCGCTCGGTCAAGCGCCAGATGGGCACCTCATGGACCATCGACATCGACGGCAAGGCCTACAACCCCCAGGAGATCAGCGCCCGCATCCTGGGCAAGCTCAAGCGCGACGCCGAGGGGTACCTGGGCGATCCGGTGAGTCAGGCGGTCATCACCGTGCCGGCCTACTTCGACGACGCCCAGCGCACGGCCACCAAGGAGGCCGGCCAGATTGCCGGCCTGGAGGTGCTGCGCATAATTAACGAGCCCACCGCTGCTGCCCTGGCCTACGGCCTGGACAAGGAAGGGGCCGACCAGACGGTGCTGGTCTTCGACCTGGGTGGGGGCACCTTCGACGTTTCGGTGCTGGAGATCGGCGACGGGGTGTTCGAGGTCAAGTCCACCGCCGGCAACACCCATCTGGGTGGCGACGACTGGGATCAGCGGGTCATCGACTGGCTGGTCAAGACATTCAAGGACACCGAGGGAGTTGACCTGTCCAAGGACAAGATGGCCCTCCAGCGCCTGAAGGAGGCGGCCGAGCAGGCCAAGATCGAGCTGTCGGCGGTCCAGGAGGCTCAGGTCAACCTGGCCTACGTCACCGCCACCCCCGAAGGCCCCAAGCACCTCGATGTGAAGCTGACCCGGGCCCGGTTCCAGGAGCTGACCGCCGACCTGGTGGAGGCGTGCCGGGGGCCCTTCGAGCAGGCCATCGCCGACGCCGGGCTGACCAAGGACAAGATCAATCACGTCATCATGGTGGGCGGCTCAACCCGAATGCCGGCCATTCAGGATCTCATCCGCGATCTCACCGGCAAGGAGCCCCACAAGGGCGTCAATCCTGACGAGGTGGTGGCGGTGGGCGCCGCCATCCAGGCCGGTGTGCTCAAGGGTGAGGTGAAGGACATCCTGCTGCTGGACGTGACCCCCCTCAGCTTGGGCATCGAGACCAAGGGCGGGATCATGACCAAGCTCATCGAGCG
>QHCF01000128.1 GCA_003244275.1 Acidimicrobiales bacterium | reverse complement strand
GCGGGGTCTCGATCGAGTAGCCGGCCACCGCCACTAGCCGGGCCCGTTGGAAGCGCTCCACGCCGTCGCGCCAGTAGACGACGCCGGTGGCTTGGCGTCGGCCTGCAGCACATCCACCGCCCCGGCGGCGAGCATCCGGGCGAAGTACGTCACGTCGTAGCCGATGGCCGCCCGGGCCGCGGCCACGCGTTCCTGGTCGGCGGTGGGATCCGACTCGGGACGGTCGGTGGGAACGGTGAACGCCGCCGCCCGTACCTCGTCGATCAGCGGTGCGCCACGGCCGGTCACTCAGGCGACCTGGGCCATGACCTTGTGCAGCCCGGTGGCGCCCTCGGGGCCGCTGGTGCGGTCCTTGTCGACCTGGGACTTACCGGCACCGTCGTAGGCGCGCACTACCAGGCGGTACTCGCCCGGGCGGGCCGGGGCCCACCGGTAGCTCCACAGGCTCCACGTCAGGCGGGAGCCGGAGTAGTCGATGGTGGCCGGCGCCCAGCTGGCCCCGCCGTCGGTGCTGACCTCGACCCTGCTGATCCCCCGGTCGCCCGCGAACGCGGTGCCCTTCAGCACGAGCGGGGCTAGGGGCAGCGGCCGGCCGAGGTCGGGGGCGGTGAAGCGCGACTGGGTTTGGACCACGAAGTCTGGGCCCGCAGCGGTACCCCCTTCCAGGCCGCATTGGACATGAGGCCACCGCCGACACCGTTGCTGATGCAGGCCAGGGTGGACTCCTGGACCACCGAGGGCAGCGCACTGATGGCGGCGAAGTCGTAGGTGTGGGGATGTTCGACCTCGCCGGCGATCTGGAGCTGCCAGGCCCCCTTGTCGACCCGGGGATCGATCAGGTTCTGGGTGACGACATAGAAGCGGTCGTTGGGGGTTATGGGAGTGACGTCGCCGTTGTTCTGGAGCCCGTCGTAGCCGAAGGTCGAGCGGGAGTAGAGCCGCTGCAGAACGCCACCGGTGGCCACGGCCAGCCCCAGCCCGGCTCCGCCGGCCAGGACGGCCCGGCGGCCGGGGTGCGGCTGGCGGGCCAGTGGCTTCGGCGCCCGGGGCAGGGCGGGCGGCGAGCAGCCGGTAGGCGCCGACGAGCACGGCGACGAAGACGACGTACGTGAACAGCAGCCAGCTCGCGTTCGCCAGCCGCTCCGTCCCCCGGGGTGCCCCCCGATAGTAGCTGGCCAGCAGCGGCCAGAAGACGGCCACCGACAGCTGCCAGGCCACGAACACCACCCCTGCGAGCACCACAAGGCCTCGGCGGCTCAACCTGAGCGGGCCGAGGTGGGCGTCGTCTTCGCGGCGCTGGCGCTCGGTGATCCGAGCGTAGAGGGCACCGACGGCTGCCCCCACCACCAGGGTGGCGAAGAGCACACCGAAGACGCTGATGGCCTTCAGCCGGCCGTAGCTACCCACCCGGCCGATCAGGTTGAGGAACGGCTTGACCGGGACGCGTTCGCCGACCCGGTCGCCGATGAGCTCGGCCGGCGACGGCACGCCGAGTGCGAGACGCAGCAAGGCCTGCACCAGGATCATGGCCAGCGCCGCCACCAGGCCGGCGAGCACGCCGCGCCCGCGTCGTCGTGCCGACATCTCTTCCTGGCCGCTCAATGAAGGGCGCAGGCCTTTTGTCTGACTCATGACACCTCCGGTGCAGCAACTCCCGTGTGCGGGTAGCTACCGGGATCCGGGGCAGCGTCTGGTGGTGGATCAAGAAGGCCGAGCCCTATCAAGCGCGTTGAACTGCGCCGATCCTACCCGCACTTGAACTTCGGGTCGTCGCCTAGCCTTGCGGCATCCATGGACGAGCGCTTCGTTGCGGTGATGCGAGGGGGCGACCTTCCGGCCGGTGGAGAAGACGGCCAGGGGATCAGGCCGGTGCGGATCGGGGGGTCGACGATCCTGCTGGCCAGGCTGAATGACGGCCAGGTGGTGGCGTTCGCGGCGACCTGTCCCCACCAGGGTACCGACCTGGAGCTGGCCAAGCTCTGGGACGGCAAGGTGCGGTGCGCCCGTCACAACTACCTCTACGACCCACACACCGGTGAGAACCTCCAGCCCACCCTCGACCACAGGCCCGAGAACGTCTGGAAGCTGAGACCGGGCTACCTGCCGACCTATCCCGTGGTGGAACAGGACGGCTGGATCCATGTCGGTCCGCTCAACCCGCCTCCGAGCGCCTACGACCCGGCGCTCGAGCATCGCCCGCCCGATGCACAGCCGCCGCCGGACGACGAGCCTCGGCCAGACCAGCCGCCCGTCGAGGAGATGTGGGTCGAGCCAGGCTCGACCTTCGAGCTACGGCTACCCATGTCGCCGTTGCCCGGCTACTCCTGGCAAGTGGAGGTCGACGGACCATTAGTCGTGACCGAGGAGAGCGGTGTCGACGCCAACGGGCCGGAGTTGCGGGTGCGCGTCTCGGCCGGGGCCACCGGTACCGGGCTTGTTCGCTGTGGCTACCTCGCCCCGTGGGACGCCGAACCGTCCGAGCTTCGCCACTACCAGGTGCACATAGCCGAGCCCTGAGTCGACTGGCGCCTCTCAACAATCAGCGAGAGCACGGAGGGCGTCACACATCTCCTGGCGACGCCACCCGAGGTCGGCCGCCCTCTCGGTGAGCACTGCACGCCGGATCCGCTGCAGGTTGTCGAACGATGC
>QHCF01000054.1 GCA_003244275.1 Acidimicrobiales bacterium | reverse complement strand
AGTCGGCGCAGCACCTTGAGGCGGTGGAACCTCGGCACAGCGGCACTCCTCCGTCGTGGTCCGCGCGGCAGCCCGATTATGCCGCGGGTTCCCCCCGCTGGCCGCCCTGCCGGGCAAACCGGGCCAGCGCCGGCCGCAACGGCTTGTCGGTGTACCCGCCGTCGGCCAGCCCGGCCTGCCGCTCGAACACGTTCCGGGCCCCGAAGTCACCGGTCAGTCCCCAGGAGACCCCGGCCGCGAGGAAGTACATCGGAAGCATGGCCAGCCCCCCGCACCACGCGTACTGCGTCGCGTGCCGCGCTTCGTGGGCGAGCAGCGCCTCCATGGAGGCGAGGGCCGCACGGTCGCTGCGGGCCAGGATAACGTTCCCGACCGTGAACGCGGGCGCCACCGGGACCGGGAGCCGGTACCGGGTCCCGGTCAGGAGGCCGTCGGCGGTGCGGGCCAGGCTGGCCCGCCCGGCCGCGGCCACCAGCAGGCCGGCCAGCGTGGACCCGTTGACCAGGTTGGCCACCAGCCGCACCCGGTAGGCGGTGCGCACCCCGGTCAGGATCCGCCGGCCGGTCCCGACCCGTTCGGCGGGCCTGGCGATCCCGGCCCAGGTCCAGCCGCCGGGCCACCTGACGGGCCGGACCCGTTCCCATGGTCGCGGGTGTTGAGCGGATCCGGGTCCGGCGCGACGAGCCAGCCACCCGGTCCGGGCGCAGCCAGCACGGGCCGGGGGATCTCCGGCATGCTCAGCGGGATCTGGCTGTGCTCGCGGTGCGCCACCGCGGCGCCCCGGTGGTAGTCCTCGAGCCGCTCGATCAGGCCCGCGTCCGCGTACGGGCGGCCGTCCACGAACGGGCCCGGCCGCCGCTCGACCACCGCCACCACGTCCTCGCCGGTCAGCGTCTTGTGCGTTTCCAGTGCGTGGGCCAGCGACAGCACCTGGGCCCGGTTTTCGTTGATGATCTCCTCCACCCGGCCGAGCAACCCGTTCAGGTTGTCCTCGATCCGGTCGGCCAGGGCCCGGCGCATTTCCGCCTCCGGGTCCTGACCCTTTTTGTTCCGGCCGCCCTGACCGCCGCCCGGGGAGCCGACCTCCAGCCGCTTCGCCGTGGAGTAAGACGACACGGTGGATCCCATGCCCCAGAAGCCCTCCATGAACGAGGCCACGGTGGTCGCCGACTCCAGGTCGCCGGAGACCCCGGAGGAGCTGTCGTTGCTGAAGAACATCCGCTCCCCGGCCAGCGACGCCAGCGAGACCAGGATGTCGGTCTCGTATTCGCTGCGCCACCGGGTGAACTGGTCCTCAGGCGGGATGCTGGCGACCATGCCGAGGTAGTCACTGCCCTTCTCGATGGTCGCAATGTCGATCTCCATGTGCTGCCGGGTGCGATAGGCCACCAGCGCGTGGCACGCCTCGTGGATGGCCACCGCGTGGCGCTCCCGCTCGATGTACTCCACGTCCTCCGGCGGCCCGAGTTCCTTGAGCTGCTTGGCCCGGATGACGTCGCCCCAGGTGATCACGTCCCGGCCGTCCCGGATGGCGGTGATGAGCGCCTCGTTGACCAGGTCCTTGATGGTGGCGCCGGTCGCGTACGGGGTGATGGTGGCGAGCTTGTCCATCTGTTCCGGGGTGAGCTCGTGCCGCACCTTGGCGAAGTAGCCCTCGTAGGTGCGCACCCGCCCGGGCTTGGAGGGGTAGCCCACCTTGTAGATGCGGTCGATGCGCCCGGGGCGCAGCAACGCCTCGTCGAGGGCCTCGGGCATGTTGGTGGCCATCATCACGAGCATGCGGTACTTGGGCGGAGGCTTGGGGCGCATGCCGAGCATCCGGCGAACCACCCGGTTCATGAACCCGCGGGGCTTCTTCATGCCCGACAGCTCGGTGAGCAGCGCCTGCAGGGTCCCCATTCCGCCGCCCCCCATGCCCATCGGCATCACTCGATCGCGCACCCTTCGGGGCGGCTCGGGACCGGAGCTGAGGTCGGTAGTCAGGACGCTGCGCAACACCATCGAGGCCGAGTCGGGCGACACCCAGCTCAGCCCGTTGCATGCCGGGAAGGGGTGCCACTGCCCGTCGGTCGTCGGCGCCATGCGGCCACCACCGAAGACACCGCCCGGTGTGAGGGCGCCCCGGTTGCCCAGCGAGTCGGCCTCGTCGAAGAACACGATCACCCCGCCGTAGCGCACTGCCAGCTTGCGCACCTTGCGGAAGAGGGACTTGACCTTGAGGATGCCGACGCCCATGAACATGTTCTGGAAGGCGCCGGGATCGACGAACACATAGGGCCTACCCGTCTCGCCGGCCACGGCCTCGGCCATGAGCGTCTTGCCGGTTCCGGGCGGGCCCCACAGGAGCACACCGCCGGGGACGTAGCCGCCCTTCTCCTCGATTGACTCGGGGTCCTCCAAGAAGACGATGTTCTCCTTGATCTTCTCGAGCACGGAGTCCTGGCCCCAGACGTCGGAGAATCGGGTCTTGATGTCGTCCGGGAAGTAGACGTCTGTGCCTCCTCGGGAGAGGAACCAGAACATGGCCCCGAACTCCAAGATCACGAAGAAGACACCGAACATGAGCTGGAACAGAAGGGGCAGGGCGCGGAACAAGGTGATGGGGAGCTGCACCAGGGCGAGCACCGGCGACGTGTGCAGCACCGCGGCCAGGATGAGGTCGGCCACCGCCAGCACCGCCAGGAGGCGGGCGATTCGACCGACCCGGTAGCGCGTCCAGTCGTTCATCGCCCCCACCCGCTTCTCCCACCGCCCGAAGACCCGGTTCGACCAGAACGCGGTAGTAGGCGGCCGACCGCTCGGTGGCCAGCAGGTGGGCCTGGCGGACCACCTCGGCAGCAGCGAGGGCCACCAGCCACCACTTGGCCCGCAACTGGTCGCTGACCGAGGCGCTGAAGGGGAGCAAGGGGTCGTCGCCCATGGCGGCCAGCACGACCAGGAAGAAAAGGGCGACGGGGATGAGGAGGACCTTGATGCGGTCCCAGAACGCCACGGGCTTGCGGGTGAGACGGTCTTCGTCGCGCTGGCGGCTCTTGAACCGCAGCGGCCCTTCGTCGGGCGACGCCAGACCGACTGGATCGGTGGGGGTGTCAGGCATGTTCAGCCCTTCTGCTTGACCGTGAACGAAGATGCGATCTCGTTCAA
Source organism: Acidimicrobiales bacterium (assembly GCA_003244275.1). Classification (GTDB taxonomy): domain Bacteria; phylum Actinomycetota; class Acidimicrobiia; order Acidimicrobiales; family QHCF01; genus QHCF01. The sequence continues at coordinate 1,593 of QHCF01000054.1, read as the reverse complement.
CTGCTTCTGGTGCTGGATGTACTGGCTCTCCGAGGCGCGGATCAACAGGACGTAGACGCGCTTGGTGGCCCCGTCGAGCATGGCGGTCTGGTCGATCACGAAGAACTCGTCGCCCTGGCGCAGCTCGAAGCGCAGCCGGTTGCCCCGCACGCCATCGGCCAGGTTGAGCTGCTTGTCTCCCAGGGCCTGGAACGCTCCCGTTGGCGGTGGGTTGGCCTGCAACGGCCGGCCCAGCTGTTCTTGGTCGGCCTGGGCCTTGAGCTCGTCGTAGGGGAAGAACATGTTGCGCAGGCTGGCCAGGTTGACCCGGTCACGTTCGTCGTCGGTGAGCTGGCGGACCCGGACCTCGGCCACCGGGGCGGCTGAGAAAGACACCGCGTGGGCGGGCTGGGGGTTCGGGTCTCCATCGAAGGCCATCCTCCACTGGATGGCACCGGTGAAGGCCAGGTCGACGAAGGAAGGGCCAGGCTCGCCAGCGTTCTCGAGGGCCCGGGCTTCCGCCTGGTCGAGCAGGTTGGCGTCGTAGCCCTTCCAGGCCCTGGGAACCTTGAGATAGGTCTTCGTAGACGAGTGGGCGACGTAGCGGTAGGTGGGCGACGAGCAGGCTCCCCCCAGCAGCACCAAGCCCAGGGACAGGGCCACGAGGCACGCCTTCGGGATCGGGCCGGCCCGGCGAGGAGTCATGGCTCAAAGTATCGCCCGACTGGTGTGAGCTTCGCGGCCGGATCAGGAAAGCTTGGCCAACGGCAGGAGGGCTTCGATCAGGTGCCACACCCCGGGCGGGACGTCGGGCTCGTGCACAGTGCAGGTATGGGCTCCGCTGGCATCGTTGACAGTGATGTCGTACTGGAAGCGGTCGGCCCCCGAGGCCGCGTCCGTCGGCCGGTCCGCCAGGGCGCCCAGGTCGACCCGACCCAGTGCATCTCCGACCTGGGCGGCCATGTCGGGGGGAAGGGCGTCGACGTCGACCGAGGCGGACAGTCGCAGCCCGCCGAGCCCTCCACTGCGGACGAAGTCGATGTGGGTGCCAGCCACGGCGCGGGGGTGTCAGACCTTCACCTTGGCCGCGCCCCAGCCCGCCTTGACCGCGTCGCACTCGGCGCTGGTGGCCCCGAAGAGATGGGAGGCCTGGCGGACGGTGGTCCTGGCGAAGCCGGAGAAGTCGGTGTTGGGCCGCAGGCGGGGATCGTTGAGGGCCTCGTACCAGATCTTCCCCGCCTTCTCCCAGGCGTTGCCGCCGATGGTGGTGGCCACCACATAGAACGCGTGGTTGGGGATGCCCGAGTTTCGGTGCACACCGCCGTGGTCCTCGGCGGTGTGGGCGAAGTGGTCCATGTCGGCGGGCTGGTCGTCGTGAGGGTTGGCCGTGCCGGGCGCCTTCAGGGAGCGCAGCGCCGGCTTCAGCGCCGGCCCCACCACGTCGTTGCCTATCAACCAATCGGCTGAGGCCGCGTCCTGTTTGTTGGCGTACTGCTTCACGAGGGAGCCAAAGACGTCGGACAGCGACTCGTTGAGGGCACCCGGCTGGTTCACGTAGGAGAGGTTGGCGGTGTACTGCGTGACGCCATGGGTCAGCTCGTGGCCGATGACGTC
>QHCF01000215.1 GCA_003244275.1 Acidimicrobiales bacterium | reverse complement strand
TCGTTGACCCGCTGCAGGTGGGGGCTGGTGTAGGTGCCCACCGACAGCCCCCGCTCCACCAGCAGGGCAGTGAGCATGCGGGCGGTGGAGCCCTTGCCGTTGGTGCCAGTGAGGTGGATGACCGGATAGGCCGACTGGGGGTCGCCCAGGAGCTCCACCAGGCGGCGAATGCCGTCGAGGCGCCGGGCCGCCGCCGATGGCGCCGGGTCGTTCTCCAGGTTGACGTGGTCGGCCAGGTAGGCCATCGCACCGGCTAGATCCATTTCGGTACAAGCCTATGGGCACACCGGGCCAGCGCCGAGCGTGCAAGAAGGTCGGCTATTCCGACCAATTTGTACTCTCGGCGTACGAGGCACGATCCATAGCATCATATGATGCCAACTGTCATATCTCCCGGGAGGACGCCAACCGTGCGGACAACCCAGCTGATCGCCTCGGCCCAGCTCACTCCCGATGCCGCGCTGTGGACGGGGGACGGGTGCCTCCAAGCGGCCGCCCGGCGAGTGGGCTGCATGGCCGACTCGCAATGAGGGACGAGCCCGCCGGGATCGGCAGGCTCTTCCCTCATTGCGTAACAGCTACGGCTTGACGGTGCCCGTTCCCCCGGCGGCGACGCAGGCCTGGTTGACGGTACCGAAGAGGTTGCCGCTCCAGCGGTTGTTGTCACACGGTGGGGCGAGGTTGTTGTCGTGGCCGTCGTGCTCGGCGTTGCCCACGCCGCGGTTCCGGTCCAACGTGTTGTTCTCGGCCCCCGGACCCGTCTGCACCCTCACGTTGGTGGTGTTGGTGATCACGTGGACCGTTACCGGCCCCGCCTGGGTGAGGTTGTAGAGCTGGACACCCAGGGCGTAAGTGGTGCCCAGCACCGGGATGGTCGTGGGATTGACACCGGCGGTGAGGAGCCCGGTGCGGCCAGGCGAGCCCTCGTTGAACATGATGACGGCGCTGGCCCCGGCCGCTTGGGCATTGGCCACCTTCGTGGCCCGGTCACAGAAACCCCGCTGGACCAGGGCTACGGCGCCGGGGGGGAACCCGGCGAAGTCGGCTGGCGAGCAGCCGCTGGTCGAGGTATCGAAGCCGGTGGGTGGAATGTTGATGGCCCCGACCGGAACCAGCCGGGCGGTGGCGTTCCCGCTGCCTGAGCCCGACAGGACCGCGTAGTCGGTCCCTTGGACATAGATCACGTTGTTGGGTGACACCTGCTGGAACAGTGTCGGACCCACGTTGGTGAACCGATTGCCGAAGGAGGGTCCGGTGAGGTAGATGCCGTCCTTCTGGTTGCTGTTGACGGTGTTCCCCTGGATGTTGTTGTCGTGCGAGGTGGCGGGGACGTAGATCCCGTTGGCGAAGTTGTTGGTGGAGGTGTTACCGGTGATGGTGTTGCCGAACGACCTGACCCCGGGCGTCCCCAGGATCGAGATGCCGCTGTCGTTGTTGTCACCGCTGGTGTGCCCGTTGTTGCTGAGCTTGTTGCCCAGAATGAAGTTGTTGCTGCTGGGAGTTGCATCGGCCCCAGGGTCGATGTTGTTGGCGGCGTGGATGCCGATGCCTGCCAGCAGGTTGCCGTTGACGGTGTTGCCTTTGAGTTGGTTGTTCTGGGCGCCTGGGCCCTCAATCCGGATCCCTTCGTCCTGCTGCTCGTTGTCGATGCAGTTTGGGTGGTTGTCGCCAGTCGGCGAAGCGATGTTGTTCATGTTCGTGGTGTTGCCGAGGATCTGGTTCCCGCTCGAATGGCCGACGAGGGAGATGCCGCCGTAGGGGCCATTGTTGTTAGCCGTGTTGCCCCGGATCAGGTTGCCGGGCGAGTCGAAGAGGCCGATGCCGTCGCCCAGATCGCAGGTGTCGCCGGTGAACCCGCCGGAGGCGTCGACGCCGAAGTCGCTGACGTTGTTGACGGCAGTGATGCCCTGGACGGTGTTGGCCGAGCCGCCAAAGATAGCCACGCCGTCGTTGAACCCCTCGACGCGGCCGTTCTGCAGCGTCACCTTGGTGGTATTCACCAGGCGCACGCCGGCGATATCGCCCCGAGCACGCACCGAGAACACGCGGTGGCCGCTGAGGTCGATCGTGATGTTGCTCGTGCCCATGGGCACGACCAGCCCGTCGCCGGTGCAGGGACCGACATCCGAGTCGAGGGTGGTGTTCTGGGTGATGACCGCGCCACAGCCCACATGGGCGGCCGCGGCCGGCCCTGCCGACAGCACCAGCCCGGTGAGGCCCAGCCCGAGCGCGCAAAGCCCACTGGTGATGCTCCTGAATCTGCTCATGAAGACTTCCTCTCCCGTCACGGCCAACCAGGCAAGCGCCCGCCAGCAGCTGTCTAAAATCACTAGGTGTCGTATGCCTATAGTCAAAAGCGACCTAGGGCACCCGAAACCTTTCCTGGTACTGACCAGGCGAGAATAAGGTAATGCAGGCTGGCCGCCGGCGCAATGACCAATCTGTTAGCTGGCCCGGCGGACCCACTCGGGGTCGGCGAGGCGCTGGGCCTGGACGCGGGCCGCCTCCGCGACCTGCTCCACCCGGGGCAGCGCCGCCTCCGCCGCCCGGGCGGCCTGCTCCCGGGCCAGCTCGGCTGCGATCTCCACCTTGGGCCGGGCCACCTCGGCCGCCCGCTCGGCCTGCTTGCGGGCAACCTTGGCCGCCTTCTCGGCGTGAGGACGGGCTGCGATGGCCGCCTTGTCGGCCTGCTTGCGGGCTGCCTTAGCGGCCTTCTTGGCCTGCTTGCGCGCCGCCCGGCCTGCCTTCTCGGCCGCGGGCTTGGCTGCCTCTGCCGCCCACAGCGCCCGTTGCCGACCCACTTCGGCCGCGACCTCGAGCGAGGGCCGAACCGCTTCGGCGGCGCGCTGGGCCGCCTGGCGGGCAGCCTTGCGACCCTTGGCCGCAGTGACGCCCAGGGCAGGGGCGGTTATGGGCAGTCTCGCGGCACGCTTGAGGCGCTTCTTGGCCTGGCGCCTGCGGCTACGACGGTCGACGACGAGGCCGGCCACCCCACCAGCCACCGCCGCCGCCCCGGCCGCGGTTGCCGCCCGGCGGGGCAGATCCTCGGAGGGCTCCTCGCTGCGGATCGACAGCACCACGACGGTGCCGCCGCCCACCACGGCAGCCACCACTGCGTACTTGACGGTCCTTCTCATCACGGCCTCCTTGGGCGCTCTGGTCAGCGCGAACGTTCGACTTGTATGAGGCTAACCCCACGTTCCGACCGGGCTCTTCACCGTAGCCTGGCAAGGATGAGCGCCGACGAAGCGGTGGAACGGCGGGTCGGCGCCGCGCTGCAGGCATTGGCCGAGGCCATGGACGGCAAGGGTGAGGCTCGTCCCGGCCAGACCGCGATGGCAGAGGCGGTGGCCCGGGCGGTCGCCAGTGGGAGCCATCTGGTGGTCCAGGCCGGCACGGGCACCGGCAAGACGTGGGCCTACCTGGTGGGTGCACTGATCGGCTCCCCGGGTTCCACTGTGGTGGTGGCCACCGCCACCAAGGCCCTGCAGGACCAGTTGGCTAACAAGGACCTACCCGCGGTGGCGGCTGCGGTGGAACCGGGCTTGGCGTGGGCGGTGCTCAAGGGCAGGAACAACTACCTGTGCCGCCAGGCCGCAGCCGAGGCCGCCGAGGAGGCGGCCAGTCCGAAGCTCGACCTCGACGACGGTGGCTCCGACGCCACCGGCAACGCCGCTGAGGTGGCCCGCCTGCTGTCGTGGGGCCGCCAGACCGGTTCCGGCGACCGGGCCGAGCTCGACTTCGAGCCTCGGCCCCGCGCCTGGTCGGCGGTGAGCGTGGGCAGCGACGAGTGCCCGGGAGCCGACGACTGCCCCCACGGAGATTCCTGTTTCGCCGAGGCCGCCTACGAGCGGGCTCGCCAGGCCGACGTGATCGTGGTCAACCTCCATCTGCTGGGGGCCCATGTCGCCTCCGGCGGCCACGTGCTCCCCGACCACGACGTGGCGGTGATCGACGAGGCCCACGCCGCCGAGGACATCCTGGCCTCAGCCCTCGGTGTGACCCTGACTCCCGGGCGAGTACGCAAGCTCGGCCTGGTGCGTCACGCCGATGCCATCTCTCGTGTGCTCGAGCCCCTCGTGGGGCAGCGCCTGGCTCCGACGGCGACTGCCGTTGACGCAGTGGCCGAGGCCCTCGACGACCTGGCCGAGGCCGTTCGCCAAGAACACGCCGCGGCGAGGTCGCGCCAAGACGGACAGGAGATGGCGCCCCGGCTCGAGCGGGCGGCCAAGGCTCTCGACGCCCTCGCCTGTGACGTCGACAGCGTGCTGTCAGCCGACGGCCATGACACCGTGACCTGGGTGGAGCAGACCGGCGCCCAGCCCGCACTGCGCATGGCGCCCGTCGACGTGGGCGGTCACATGGCCAAGGTGGTGTGGTCCCATGCCACCGGCGTGCTGACTTCGGCCACCATCCCCGACGGCATCACCAGGCGCCTGGGCCTGGGGGCGGGGACGGATTCGATCGATGTCGGCAGCCCGTTCGACTACCGCCGCCAGTCCCTGCTCTACGTACCCCGGCTCCCCGGCCCCCTCGACCCCGGCCACGAGGAGGCAGCCCATGCCGAGATGGCGCTGCTGATCGCGGCCGCCGGTGGGCGCACCCTCGCCCTTTTCACGTCGTGGCGGGCGATGCGGGCCGCTCGGGCTGCCATCGAGGGCAACGTCGTCTACCGGGTCCTGGGCCAGGACGACCTGCCCAAGCCCGCCCTCATCGAGGCGTTCCGCACCGACGAGTGCTCCTGCCTGTTCGCCACTATGGGGTTCTGGCAGGGCGTCGACATCCCGGGCCCGTCGTGCTCGCTGGTGACCGTCGACCGCCTCCCCTTCGCCCGCCCCGACGATCCCGTCGCCCAGGCCCGCCGCGAGCGGGCCGGCCCCGCGTGGTTCGCCACCGTGGACATCCCCCATGCCGCCATCAGGCTGGCCCAAGGGGCAGGCCGGCTGATCCGCTCGGCGTCGGACCGGGGAGTGGTGGCGGTGCTCGACCCCCGCCTGGCCGAAGCCGACTACCGCCACCCGCTGCTGCGCGCCCTGCCCCCGATGCGCCGCACCCGTGACCGCGACGACGTCGTCACCTTCCTCGCCGCTCGCGAAAGTACACCCTCCGCGGGGTAATGGCGCGAGCTCGTCGGAAGGGGGCTAGGAGGCGGCCCGGCGGGGGCGGGAGGAGCGCTCGGGCTCCACTCGGGGCACCAGCGTGGGGTTAACCTTCTCCAGCACAACCGAGCGGTCGATGACGCACTTGCCGATGTCGCTGCGGCTGGGCAGGTCGTACATGACGTTGAGGAGCACCTCTTCGAGGATGGCCCGCAACCCCCTCGCCCCCGTGCCACGCAGCAGTGCCTGCTCGGAGATGGCCACCAGGGCGTCGTCGGTGAGCTCGAGCTCCACCCCGTCGAACTCGAAGATCTTGCGGTACTGCTTGACCAGGGCGTTCTTTGGTTGCATCAGTATGCGAACTAGTGCATCCTGATCCAGGTTGGACACCGCCCCGATCACGGGGAGGCGGCCGACGAACTCGGGGATGAGGCCGAACTTGAGGAGGTCCTCGGGCAGCACCTTGGACAGGATGTAGCCCACGTCTTTGGTGGCAGTGCGGCGCAGCTCGGCGCCGAAGCCGACGCCCTTGTGGCCGGTTCGGCTCTCGATGATCTTCTCGATGCCCGCGAACGCCCCACCGCAGATGAACAAGACGTTGGTGGTGTCGATCTGGATGAACTC
>QHCF01000109.1 GCA_003244275.1 Acidimicrobiales bacterium | reverse complement strand
GCTCCAGTACGTGCTGGACGCCCTGGTTGACCTGCCCATACGGCGGGTGGTGGTGGTGGTCGGCCATAGGGCCGACCAGGTGGTGAAGGCCCTCCAGGCTACGGGGCCGGCGGGTGTGGCCCTCGACTTTGCCGAACAGGCCATCCAACGCGGAACAGGTGACGCGGTAGCGGTGGGCCTGGCCGGCTTCCCCGACGACGACGAGGCTGACGAGGCCGACGTGGTGGTATTGCCGGGCGACACTCCCCTGCTCCGGCCGGCGACGCTGGCTGGTCTGGTCAGGGTCCACCAAGGCTGCGACGCGGCGGCCACCCTGCTCAGTGCCCGGCTGCAGAACCCATCCGGCTACGGACGGGTGGTACGTAATCGCGATGGTCAGGTGGCCAGGGTGGTGGAGGAGGGTGATGCCAATGACCAGGAGCGGACCATCGACGAGGTCAACACCTCGGTCTACTGCTTCCGGCACAGTGTGCTCGTCCCCGCCCTTCGTCGGCTCAGCCCCCAGAATGTCCAGGGCGAGTACTACCTCACCGACGCCATCGGCGTGATCCACGATGCCGGCTACCGCGTGGTGTCGGTGGCGGCCGACGATCCCGCCGAGACGGTGGGAATCAACGACCGGGCCCAGCTGGGATCAGCTGAGGCGGTGCTCCGGCGCCGCATCAACCAGGGATGGATGCGCAGGGGCGTGACCATGCTCGATCCTGCCCACACCTACGTGGACACCGCCGTGCGCCTGGCTCCTGACGTCACTTTACTGCCGGGGACCTTTCTGCAGGGCAACACCACTGTGGGCCGCGGAGCCGAGATCGGCCCCCAGACCCGCCTGGTCGATTGCTCGGTGGGCGAGGGCGCCAGCGTGGAGGCCAGCGTGGGCCGCCAGGCCCAGATCGGCGACCAGGCCCGGGTAGGGCCGTTCGCCTTTCTCCCGCCAGGCACCAGAGTCGCAGTCGCCGGCCAGACCGGGCCATTCTTGGCGGGCGGCTTGGCGGGCGATGAAGACGGTGGAGACGCCGGAGACGGTGGAGACGGTGGGGGCTGAGAATGGAACTGGTCTCGAAGAAGCGTCTCGAGCTGTACGCCGGGCGGTCCCATCCGGCCCTGGCCGAGGAGATCGCCACCCACCTGGGCGTTGCCCTTGGTCAACCCAACCTCCGGGAGTTCGCCAATGGCGAGATCCACTGCCGCTTCGGAGAGTCGATCCGGGGCACCGACGTCTTCGTGATCCAGACCCATTGCGGCCCGGTGAACAGCTCGATCATGGAGCTGCTGATCATGATCGACGCGGCCAAGCGGGCATCGGCCCATCGGATCACCGCGGTGTGCCCGTATTACGGGTACTCCCGCCAGGACCGCAAGGCCTCGGGGCGGGAACCGATCACCGCCAAGCTGGTGGCCGACATGCTGGCGGTGGCCGGGGCCGACCGGGTGGTGAGCGTGGATCTGCACTCCGGTCAGATACAGGGATTCTTCGACGGCCCGGTCGACCACCTCACGGCCATGCCCCTGCTGGCCGATCGCCTGCGAGCCAGCGGCGACGCTGACCTGGTGGTGGTGGCGCCCGACGCCGGGCGGGTAAAGGTGGCGGAGCGCCTAGCCCAGCAGGTGGGGGCGGACCTGGCGGTGGTCCGCAAGCTGCGTCCCAAGGGCAGCGCCAACCAGGTCGAGGCCATGGACGTGGTGGGCCCGGTGACGGGCCGGCACTGTGTCCTCATCGACGACATGATCGACACGGCTGGGACCATCTGCGCGGCGGCCGACCTGCTCATGGATCGGGGCGCAGATGAGGTGTGGGCCATGGCCACCCACGGAGTGCTCTCCGACCCGGCCCTTGACCGGCTCAAGGCTTCCACCCTCTCCCGGGTGGTCATCACCAACACCCTGCCGGTGCCCGAGGAGCGCCGTATAGACAAGCTGGAGGTCCTCTCGGTAGCGAAGATCGTGGCCGATGCCATCGACGCGGTGTTCGAGGACACCTCGGTATCGGAGATCTTCGGCGGCGACAACCAGTCGTAGGCTCGCTGTCACAGGGCCGGCCTACACTGGTCGACACACCAGTAGCCGACCCACCCAGTACCGACCCAGCAGGAGCGCACCACCATGGCTGAGATTTCCCTCACCGTCGAGACCGACCGCCCGCGGGGCTCTCGACCAACCAGGCGCCTGCGATCCGCCGGGATGACCCCGGGAGTCGTCTACGGCCACGGGGTCGACCCCCTGCCAGTGGCCGTGGACGCCAAGTCCCTTCGAGCCGCCCTGTCCACCGGGGCGGGCCTCAACGCCTTGTTGTCACTTGAGGTCGAGTCGCCCGAAGATGGCCGCACCAATCACCTCACCATGGCCCGGGAGGTCCAACGCCACCCGGTCAGGGGGGTGATCACCCATGTCGATTTTCTCATAGTGCGACGAGACGAGATCATGACCAGCGACGTCCCGGTGTCGCTGGTAGGCGAGGCGCTGGGGGTGCACCGGGGTGATGGCATGGTCGACCACCAGCTGTTCACCCTGGCCGTCCAGGCGGTGCCGGCCCTCATCCCCAACGAGGTCACCGTGGACGTGAGCGCCCTGGCCATCGGCGACACCATCCGGGTGGGCGACATCGCCCTCCCGGAAGGGGTCAGCACCGAGGTCGACCCGGAGACTGCCGTGGTGGTCGGCCAGCCGCCACAGGTCAAGGAGGAGGACCTGGTGCCCGAGGGAGCCGAGGAGGCGATGGGGGCGGTCGAGGGCGAGGACGCCGGTGCCGCCGTCTCCGAGGAGGAGGAGGCCGGGGCCGGACGCCGAGGATCGGGCGAGGGCTAGCCGCTGCCCTTCGCCACCCACGCCCGCCAGGGCACCCCCGCTGACCTACTGGCCGTCGGCTTGGGAAATCCAGGGGCCGAGTACGAGCGCACCCGGCACAATGTCGGTGCTGAGGCAGTGACCCTGCTGGCCAATCGCCACGGTGGCCGGCTCTCGCTTACCCGAATCTTGCGCTCACTCACCACCGAGGTGCGCGTCAGTGGCCTCCTGTTGGCCTTGGCCGTTCCGCGCACTTACATGAACGAGTCGGGAGCGGCGATGGTGCCCCTCGTTCGCCGCTATGGAGTAACCACGATGGCCGCCCTGGTGGTGGTCCACGACGAGATGGACCTGCCAGCCGGCCGGGTCAAGGTCAAGGTGGGGGGAGGCACGGCCGGCCACAATGGGCTCCGGTCGATCCAGGCCCATCTACATGAGATTGCCTTCGTTCGGGTCCGCATCGGCATCGGCAAGCCACCCGGGCGCCAGGCGGGCGCCGACTACGTGCTGCGGCCCCCCGGTAGGACCGAGCGGGCCGAGCTGGACGTAGCCGTGGAAGAGGCGGCCGATGCAGTGGAGGAGATCCTCACAACTGGAGTGGCGGGCGCCATGAACCGATTCAATGCCACCTCCCCGGGAGTCGTCGACGCTCCTGACGGTGGCCCTGACGCCTAGTCTGCCCGGAGTGAGCCTGCGCTCGCTTCCGCCTCTCCTGCGTGAGGATCCCGCCCTGGCCCAGGTGGTGGGGACCACCGGTGCGGTGTTGGCCGTTCCCGAGCCGGCCCGGGCGGTGGTCATCGCCGCCATGGCCCATCTGAGCGGGCGCCACCCAATTCTGGTCGCCGTCCCCACCGCCGCCGATGCCGAACGGTTGGCCCACGATCTGGCTGCCTTCCTCGGCCCCGAGGAGGTCGATCTGTTCCCCGCGTGGGAGACCCTGCCCTTCGAGCGGGTCAGCCCCAGCGTGGAGACCATGGGCCGGAGGCTGCGGGCCATGTGGCACCTGCGGGGGGGTGAGGCCACCCCCAACGGACCTCGGGTGCTGGTGGCACCGGTGAAGGCGCTCGTCCAGCGGCTCGGGCCCCGGGTGGAGGACACCGAGCCTATCGTCCTGTCCCGTGGCCAGGTGATCGACCCAGAGCAGCTGGCGGCTCGGCTGGTGGGAGCCGGCTACCGGCGCGAGTACCAGGTCGAGCACCGCGGTGAGGTGGCGGTACGGGGCAGCATCGTCGACGTCTTCGGCTCGACCGGCCAGGCCCCGGTCCGGGTCGACCTCTGGGGCGACGAGGTGGACCGCCTGACCGAGTTCGACGCGTCCGACCAGCGATCGGTGACCGACCTGGAGAGGGTCGAGATCTTCGGCTGCCGGGAGCTGCTGGCCAGTCCCGAGGTGGCGGAGCGAGCCCGGGCCCTGGTGGCATCGCAGCCCTGGGGTCGCCAGCAATGGGAGCGCCTGGCCGAGGGACTGGTCTTCGACGGCATGGAGTCCTGGTTGCCGTGGCTGGCTCCCGGTGAGCACCTGCTGAGCGACCTGCTGGGACCAGATTCCCAGGTCGTGTTGCTGGATCCCCGCCGGATGCGTGACCGTGCCTCGGAGTTGGCCGACGAGGAGGCGGCCCTGGCCAACTCCCTGGCTCAGACGTGGGGAGCCACCGACGAGGCGGGCGGGGAGAGTGGAAGTGGGGGTCAGCGCTTTCCGCGGCTCCACCTTCCTTTCGAGCGCCTGCTGGCTCATACTGGCGCCCCGGTGTGGACGATGACCTCCTCCTCGGAGGGGCCGGCCACCCCGGCGGTGGCGGCCACCGGATGGGATCCGGTGGTGGGCGACGGGGCTCGGCTGGTCAAGCAGCTGAGCGCCCTGGTAAGCGGTGGCTACCGGGTCACGGTGTGCGCCGAGGGCACCGGCAGCGCCCGCCGGGTAGCCGAGGTGTTGGGCGAGCAGGGCCTGGTGGTGCCGGTGCTGGAGGGTTCGGTGCTGGATGGCCCCGCCGGGGAGGCCCGAGCTGACCTCACGGCCCCCGGGGTGCGTATCGTGGTCCAGCCCCTGGAGCGCGGCTTCATTGTCTCGTCGGCCCGGCTGGCGGTACTGGCCGAGTCAGACGTCACCGGCCGGCGGCGGGCCCATCGGCGGCCGCGGCCGCGCCAGCGGGCCAACGAGGGCTTCTTCGACGACCTGGCGCCGGGCGACTATGTTGTGCACCACCAGCACGGGGTGGCCCGCTTCGGGGGCATGGTCACCCGGGCCATCGGGGGCGCCAGTCGGGACTACCTGCTCCTCGAGTACCGGGGCGGCGACAAGCTGTACGTCCCCTCCGACCAGATCGACGCCATCACTGCCTACTCGGGGGGGGAGTCGCCGGCCCTGCACCGACTGGGTGGCTCGGAGTGGCAGCGGACCCGGGCCCGGGTCCGAGCGGCTGCCCGTGAGGTCGCCCAGGAGCTGGTGGTGCTGTACCGGCGGCGGATGACATCGGTCGGCCACGCCTTCGCCCCCGACACACCCTGGCAGTCCGAGATGGAGCAGGCCTTCCCGTACACCGAGACGCCCGACCAGGCCCGAGCCATCGACGAGGTCAAGGCGGACATGGAACAGCCGGTGCCGATGGACCGCCTGGTGTGCGGGGACGTCGGCTTTGGCAAGACCGAGGTGGCCATCCGGGCCTGCTTCAAAGCCGTCCAGGACAACAAGCAGGCAGCCGTGCTGGTGCCGACCACCCTTCTGGCCCAACAGCACTTCCTCACCTTCACCGATCGCTTCGCCGGTTATCCCCTCCGCGTCGAGGTGCTGTCCCGATTCCTCACCCCCGGCCAGGCCACGAAGGTGTCGGCCGGCCTGGCCGACGGCTCGGTGGACGTGGTCATCGGCACCCATCGGCTGCTCTCGGGCGACGTGGCCTTCAAACGGCTGGGCCTGCTGGTGGTGGACGAGGAGCAGCGTTTCGGGGTCACCCACAAGGAGGCCGTCAAGGCCATGACCACCGACGTCGACGTGCTCACCCTCACGGCCACGCCCATTCCTCGGACCCTGGAGATGAGCCTCACCGGCATCCGAGATCTGACCCTGCTCAACACCCCCCCGGCCGAGCGCCGGCCCATCCTCACCTACGTCGGCGAGTACGACGAGCGGGCGACCAGCGAGGCCATCCGTCGTGAGCTGTTGCGGGAGGGGCAGGTGTTCTTTGTCCACAACCGGGTGCAGGATATCGAGGCCACGGCGGCCCGCCTGCGCCTATTGGTCCCCGAGGCCCGGGTGGCGGTGGCTCACGGCCAGATGGATGAGGGGAGCCTGGAGCGGGTGGTCATTGACTTCTGGGAGGGCTGCTACGACGTGTTGGTCTGCACCACCATCATCGAGTCGGGGATCGACATGCCCACCGTCAACACCTTGGTGGTAGACCGGGCCGACCGCCTCGGTCTGGGCCAGCTCCACCAGCTCCGCGGCCGGGTGGGACGAGCCGGCCAGCGGGCCTACGCCTACCTCTTCTTCCCTCCCGACCGGGCGTTGTCGGAGGAGGCCTACGAGCGGCTACGGACCATCGGCGAGCACACCGAGCTGGGCTCTGGGTTCAAGATCGCCATGCGGGACCTCGAGATCCGAGGGGCCGGCAACCTGCTCGGATCCGACCAGTCGGGCCACATCGCGGCGGTGGGCTACGACCTGTACGTCCAGATGGTCAGTGAGGCGGTGACCGAGCTCAAGGGAGAAGCTCCCCGGGAGCCGGCCGAGATCAAGCTCGACCTGCCGGTGGACGCCCACCTGCCGGCCGACTACGTGAACCGGGACGATCTGCGCCTCGAGGCCTATCGCCGCCTGGCCACCGTGACCACCGCGGCCGAGGTCACCGACATTGCCAACGAGTGGATGGATCGTTATGGTCCGCCTCCCGAGCCCGCCCTGACCTTGCTGGCGGTGGGCCGGCTGCGAGCCGAGTGCGCCCGGACCGGGGTCCGGGAGGTGACGGTGACTCCCGCTCGTCCCGGGTCGGGGAGCCGGGCCCGGTCGGTGGCCAGACTGTCACCGGTCGAGCTGCGGGCCAGTGGCCGGGTCCGCCTCCAGCGCCTCCACCCCGACGCCGTCTACAAGGACACCGGCCAGCTGATCATCCCCCTCCATCCCGCCGAGGCACCCGCCGATGCCCTGGCCGCCCTGCTAGCCGAGCTGGCGCCGCCCGACCGAGTCAGGCAGGCCGGCTGAGGCGACTGGCCGGCCTAGCCGGCCCGGCGACGGGCGGCCCTGAGCCGACCCGGCAGGCGGCCCTGACCGGGCGGGCAGGACCGGGTGGCATGGGCCCGCTCGGACGAGCCCACTCCGCGGTGCACCCGGCCCGGAGGTAGCATCGCCAGCGCCGTGCGCAAAGCCCTTCTACTGCTGGCTGTGGTCGCCTTGGTGGGGGCCGGCTGCAATGTCTCCCCTTATGCAGCCGTGGTCAACGGCACCACCATCAGCCGAAGCTCCCTTGACAACGACCTGGCTGCCGTGAGAGGGGATCGCTTACTGCTGCAGGCCTACCAGGCCAACGCCAAAATCAATGTCCTGGGCACCGGGAAGAGCGCCTTTGACTCGGGCTTCGTGGGCGCCGTGCTCGAGCGACGGATAGAGGCCGAGCTGGTCCACCAGGCGGTGATGAGCAAGGGGATTCACGTCACCCACCAGGAGCTGCTCCTGGCCACCCCGGATGCAGTCGCCTCGGCGGGAGGCCAGCAATCCTTTGGCGCCCTGCCCCCGAGCTACCGGAACGAGCTGATCCGGGAGGAGGCGGATGCGCTGTCCCTGGCCTCCCGGCTGGTCGGCGCCAACATCAGCCAGGCGGCCATCGCCGCCTACTATCAGGCCCACCAGGCGCAGTTCACCTCCACGTGCATCTCGGTGTTGGTGTCCCCCTCCCAGGCAGCTGCCGCCGCCCTGCGGGCCAAGATCGCCGCGGGAGCCTCCTTTGCCAGCGTGGCCCAGGCCTCGTCCATCGACCCGACCACCGCAGCCAGGGGCGGTGACGCCGGATGCGTCCAGGCCGGTCAGCTCACGCCTGCCTTCCAGTTCATCGCCACCCTGCCGACCGGTCAGATCAGCCAACCGGTTCAGACCCAGCCGGGATGGATCCTGGTGGAGGTGACCAGTCGACCCCAGCAGCCGCTGGCCCAGGTTACCCCGACCGTCGTCAGGGCATTGTTAGGCAATGCCCAGAAGGCACTGACCAGCTACTACCAAGCCGCTCTGACCCACGGCCACGTGGTGGTCGACCCGCGCTACGGACGTTTCATCCGCCATGGGGACCAAGTCGTCTTCCAGCCTCCGAGCGGTCCCAGCATGGCCGTCCTGGCCGGACCGGGAGGGTTCATGACCGGTGCAATGACCAGTCCGCCGGCCCAGGGCGGCTCCGGCATTCCGGGCCAGGGGGCCACCCCCGGCGGCTCCGGTGCTCCGGGCCAGGGTGGCTCCGGGGCCCCGACTCAGGGCGGGACGGGTGCGCCGCCCCCCGGTGCCCAGGGAGGCACGTCCGGCGGCTCCGGTGCTCCGGCCCCGGCCGGCGCAGGCGCTCCGCCCCCCGGCGGCTCCGGTAGCCCTGGCGGTCTCGGCCGAAGCTGATGACCAAGATCGTGGTCGCCGGGCTCGGACCGGCCGGCCCCGAGCTGATCACCACCGCCGTCCACGAGGCTGTGCAGCGCATCTCACAGCGCTACCTGCGGACCGCCCGCCACCCGTCCGCCTCGGCCATCCCCGACGCCGCCAGCTTCGACCACCTCTATGACACCCTGCCCAGCTTCGAAGCCGTCTACCAGGCCATGGTGGACGCGCTCGTTGCGGCGGCCATGGCCCACGACGAGATCCTCTATGCCGTCCCCGGCTCTCCCATGGTGGCCGAGCGCAGCGTGGAACTGCTGCTGGCCCAGCGCCAAGTCGAGGTGGAGATCATCGCCGCCCCCTCCTTCCTCGACGTGGCTTGGGCCACCCTCGGTATCGATCCGGTCAAGGCCGGGGTACGGCTGGTCGACGGGACCAATTTCGCGGTCGACGCCGCCGGCCAGGTCGGGCCGCTGCTGGTAGCCCAGTGCTGGTCGCGCCAGGTGCTGTCGGACATCAAGCTGTCAGCCGAGGGGGGCGAACGCGACCTGGTCACCGTCCTGTGCCGACTGGGGCTGCCCGACCAGGCCACCTTCGAAGTGGCCTGGTCCGACCTCGACAAGGTGGTCGAGCCCGATCACCTCACCAGCCTGTGGATACCCCGACTGGCGTCGCCGGTGGGGGCTGAGCTCGGCCGCTTGGCCGAGCTGGTGCGGACCCTGCGCCAGCGCTGCCCGTGGGATCGCCAGCAGACCCACGCCTCCCTGAGCCGGCATCTGCTGGAGGAGACCTACGAGGTCCTGGAGGCCATCGAGGGTCTGGGCGCCGGTCCGAGTCCATCCGCCTACGCCCACCTGGAGGAGGAGCTGGGCGACCTGTTGTTCCAGATCGAGTTCCACTCCCTACTGGCCGCCGAGGCCGGGCAGTTCGACCTGGCCGACGTAGCCCGGGGAGTGCACGACAAGCTGGTGCACCGCCATCCCCACGTATTCGGGACTGCCACCGCCGCCACGGCCGAGGCGGTGATGGCCGACTGGGAGCAGCGCAAGCAGCTCGAGAAGAATCGGGCCAGCCTGATGGAAGGCATCCCCGCCGCCCTGCCGTCACTGGTCCACGCCCACAAGGTGCAGCGCAAAGCAGCCTCGGTGGGCTTCGAGCCCATCGCCCTTGGACTTGGTCCCGCCGAATCGGCGGAGCGGCTTGGTGAGCTGGAAGCGGCGGCCGATGGGGCGGCGCAGGCCGAGCGTGACGGGACCACCGACGTGCAGCTGGGAGAGCTCCTTTTCGCGGTGGTGGACCTGGGGCGGCGATTGGACCTGGATCCCGAGGCGGCCCTGCGCCGGGTGAGCGTGGCGTTTCGGGAGCGGTTCATGGCTGCTGAGGCCTTGGCCGTCCAGCGGAGGGTAAGTCTGACCAGTCTCGACCAATCGGGACGCCAGGAGATATGGGCTGACGCAGGCGGACGACTTTCGGACGGTGATCACAGCAGGTAACTTCTTCAACGTCAGCCACAACAGCCACACCCGAACCCGGGAGAAACCATGAGCCACATAGAGCGCCTCATCGGACGAGAGGTACTCGATTCCCGGGGCAACCCTACGGTTGAGGTCGAGGCCACCCTCGGCTCGGGATCAATGGGGCGGGCCATCGTGCCATCCGGCGCCTCCACCGGCTCTTTCGAGGCCAAGGAGCGCCGAGATGGCGGTACTCGCTATGCAGGCAAGGGCGTCCTGGAGGCGGTAGGCCATGTCGATGGGACGATCTCGGGCGCTCTGGCGGGCCTCGATGGCCTGGATCAGCGGGCGGTGGACAGCCGCCTGATCGACCTGGACGGGACTGACGACAAGGCGCGGCTGGGGGCCAACGCCATTCTCGGAGCCTCTCTGGCGGTGGCCCGGGCTGCGTCGTGCGAGCTGGGTCTGCCGTTCTACCGCTATGTGGGAGGGGTCGACGCCCACGTCCTGCCGCTGCCACTCATGAACGTGGTCAACGGTGGGGTTCACGCCGACAACAACGTCGACCTCCAGGAGTTCATGGTGGTACCGGTGGGGGCGGCATCGTTCTCCGAGGCGCTGCGGTGGGGAGTCGATACCTACCGGGCCCTCAAGAACCTCCTCAAGGAACGAGGAATGTCGACCTCGGTGGGTGACGAAGGCGGCTTCGCGCCTGACCTGGCCTCCAACGCCGAGGCGGTGGGTGTCCTGGTGGAGGCGGTGGAGGCCGCTGGCCTGCGACCAGGAGAT
This sequence comes from Acidimicrobiales bacterium, assembly GCA_003244275.1. GTDB lineage: Bacteria > Actinomycetota > Acidimicrobiia > Acidimicrobiales > QHCF01 > QHCF01. The sequence continues at coordinate 506 of QHCF01000109.1, read as the reverse complement.
GACGTGGCTATCGCCTTGGACCCCGCCACCAGCGAGCTGTACCGAGACGGCCACTACCACCTGGCCGGTGAGCGGCGTCAGCTGTCGTCCGAGCAGATGGTGGCCTACTGGGTCGACCTCTGCGACCACTACCCGATCATCTCCATTGAGGACGGCATGGCCGAGGAGGACTGGGACGGCTGGTCCGCGCTCACCGCCGCTCTGGGAGACAGCGTGCAGCTGGTGGGAGATGACATCTTCGTCACCAGCGTGGGGCGCCTGGCCCGGGGCATTGCCACCGGGGTGGCCAACTCCGTGCTGGTCAAGGTGAACCAGGTGGGAACCTTGACCGAGACCCTGGCCACCGTCGACCTGGCCACCCGCGCTGGCTACACCAGCGTCATGTCCCATCGGTCCGGTGAGACCGAGGACGTCACCATCGCCGACCTGGCGGTGGCCACCAATTGCGGCCAGATCAAGGCCGGCGCCCCGGCCCGGTCGGATCGGGTGGCCAAGTACAACCAGCT
>QHCF01000204.1 GCA_003244275.1 Acidimicrobiales bacterium | reverse complement strand
TCTTCTACACCAGTCTCCTAGGCGCATCTTTCGAGGGCGTGCTCCGTCGCTGGTCCCAGGCATGGGCCCCCGGCGAAGAGGGTCACCTGCGCGACTCGGCCATGTATTCGATCATCGCGTCAGAATGGGACTCTTGCGAACGCCATCTCTTGGAGAGGCTTGCCCAGTTCGGGAGCTGTCGGTGATGAGCGAGGAGCTTCGAGGTCGTCAGATGGACGGATAGAGAGGCCAGATGGGAGAGGGTGGGACCCGGGGCCTCCTTGATGACCTCGTTCGGCCCGCTGAACCTGGGCGATGTGTACGACGTGGTGGACAGCACGGTGAGAGACCGCTGAGCGGTCAGGATGTGACTAGGTTCACTAGACGGGGAGGGCGGGACACGATCCGGGTGGGTGCGGCGACCCCCAGTATCTCCATCACCTTGGGCGAAGCCAGGGCCAGGCGCTCTGCCTCGGCTGCATCGATGTCTGGATCAACCTCCACCCGGTCCCTCACCTTGCCGTTTACCTGGATGACCAACGTGGTGGTGAGAGCCCTGGCCAGCTCAGGATCGGCCTGCGGCCAGGGCTGGGCGTGGACAGCGGCACCGGCCCCAGCGGTACCGGCCCCAGCGGCATCGCCGCCCCGGCGTCGCTCCCACAGCTCGGCGGTGACATGGGGAGCCATGGGTGCCAGCAGCAACAGCAAGGTGTCGACCGCCTGGTCCAGGGTCGTCCACCGCGGGCCGGCCTGGACGTAGCGGTAGAGGGCGTTGACATGTTCGTCCAGGGCCGCCACCGCCGTATTGAACGACCAGCGCTCGATGCTGTCGGTCACCTTGGCTATCAGGCGATGAGTGGCCCGAAGCATGGCCAGGTCGGCCTGATTCGGCTCCCGCTCCGGCAGCGAGGCATTCGGCTCCCGCTCCGGCAGCGAGGCATCCGGCACCGAGGCATCCGGCGCCGTGCCCCGTGACCGAGCCGCATCGGGCCAGCCCGGCCCATCCGCCGAGTCCCCTGGCACCGACCCACCCAGGCCGCCCGGGCCTCCCACCTCCCCGGTCCCCAGCCGCCACACCCGGGCCAGGAACCGGGCCCGGCCCTCGATCACCTCGTCGGTCTGACTGGTCCAGTCCATATCATCGGCCGGAGGCCCGGCGGCCAGGTGGAACAGGCGCAGGGCATCAGCGCCCACCGTGTCGAAATACACCGATGGCGCCACCACGTTCCCCCGTGACTTGGACATGGCCGTGCCCCCGAGGCGGATCATGCCCTGGGTGAACAAGGCCTTGAACGGCTCTCGCAACCCCGGCGGAGATAGGCCCACATCGGCCAGGGCCCGGGTGAAAAAGCGGGCGTAGAGCAAATGCAAGATGGCGTGGGTGATACCGCCGATGTACTGGTCCACCGGCATCCAGTGCTCGGCCAGCTCCGGGGAGAAGGGCCGGTCGGTGGCCCATGGATCGCAAAACCGCAAGAAGTACCAAGACGAGTCTACGAACGTGTCCATGGTGTCGGTCTCCCGCTCGGCCGGGCCGCCACACCTCGGGCAGCTCACCCGGCGAAATCCCTCGTGGCCGGCCAGCGGTGACTCGCCCCTGGATGTGAACGTCACGTCGTCAGGAGCAAGTACCGGCAACTGGTCGGCCGGCACGGGTACCACCCCGCACGCGGGGCAATGGACCACGGGTATCGGACAGCCCCAGTAGCGCTGGCGGCTGATCAGCCAGTCTCGCAGCCGGTAGTTGACCTGGCGCCGGCCGATGCCCTGCTCCTCCAGCCACTCGATGGCCCGGGCCTTGGCCTCGGTCACCTCCAGCCCGTTCAGCCAGTCGCTGTTGATCTTGGGGCCCTCCCCGGTGAAAGCCTCACCCTGCCAGCCCTCAGGGGGCTCGACGGTACGTACCACCGGGAGGTGGTGGAGAGCGGCAAAATCCCAGTCCCGCTGGTCCTCGGCCGGCACGGCCATGATGGCGCCGGTGCCGTAGCTCATCAGCACGTAGTCCGCTACGTAGACGGGCACCGGCCGGCCGGTGAAGGGATTGACCACGGCGCTCCCGGTGAAGGCCCCCCGCTTCTCCAGGGCGCCTTCGGTGGATTGGCGCTCGATGTCCGAGAGATGGGCGACCTGGTCCACCAGTGCCGCCATGGCCGGCCGTTGCGACGGCGTGGTGAGCGTCTCGACCAGAGGATGCTCGGGCGCCAGCACCGCGTAGGTCATACCGAACGTGGTGTCCGGCCGGGTAGTGAACACGCTGACCGACAGGTCCGGCCGTCCTTCTACGGCCAGGGACATCTCGGCGCCTTCGGAGCGCCCAATCCAATTGCGCTGCATGGTCTTGACCCGTTCGGGCCACTCGAGGTCGTCCAGACCTCCCAGTAGCTCCTCGGCGTAAGTGGTGATCCGATAGAACCACTGCTCCAGGTATTTTTTGATGACCAAATCTCCGGAGCGCTCGCAGGTGCCATCGGCCAGGACCTGCTCGTTGGCCAGGACGGTTCGACAACCCGGGCACCAGTTCACGGGCGCGCTGGCCCGGTAGGCCAGGCCGGCCTCCAGGAAGGCCTCGAACATCACCTGGTTCCAGCGGATGTACTCGGGGTCATGGCTGCGCACCAGCCGGCGCCAGTCGTAGGCTGCCCCCAGCCGGCGCAGGCTGGCCGTCAGCTCGGCGATGCGGGCCTCGGTGAAGGCCCGGGGGTGGGTGCCGGCGGCCATGGCGGCGTTCTCGGCCGGCAGGCCGAACGAGTCGAAGCCGATGGGCGAGAGCACGGCGTTGCCCCGCATGGTTCGGTACCGGACGATGAGGTCCCCGAAGGTGTAGTTGCGAACGTGGCCCTGGTGGGCTGGGCCGCTCGGATAGGGATACATGCACAGGACGTAGTACGCCGGCCGCGGGTCGTCGGCGTCGACCTGGTAGGCCCCCTGGTCGGCCCACCGCCGCTGCCACTTGTTCTCGATCGCCTGGACGTCGTAGGCCTCTGCCACCGCCGGCGATGGTAACCGGGTTGGCCGGGTCGTTGGCCGAGTCACCCAGGGGTGACCAGTCCCGACTCGCGGCGGTAAGCCAACAGCTGAGCCCTCGGCGGTCACGGTGTTGGCCACCTCTACCGCCTCGCCTGGTCGGTGGCCCCTACACCACCGCGTCAGACGTCGAGTGATGATCGGCAAAATTGGGCTCGAACGTGCTTGTGGTCCTCGGCCACGATCAGTGGGGTTGACCACCGCGCGCACCGTCAACCAAAGACGGAGGTCATCCAGAACCCGCCCAAGGCGACAAGGACCACACCCAGCCACCAATGATCGGGTAGCGCTCACGAAGGGCCAATGGCAGGTTCGTCAGTTCGTAGGATGGCGACGCCAGTCCGTAGGGTAACGACGCAATGGCCACCATCTAGATGTCCAAACTGGCGGACACCCCGCCGGGCGGTCCTGCTACGGTGGCCACCACCCCGGGGGGCGTAGCTCAGTTGGTAGAGCGCTTGACTGGCAGTCAAGAGGTTCGAGGGTTCGAGTCCCTTCGCCTCCACCGGCTGGCTTGGAGCGAACGCCGGCCGAATGCCCCGCCAGTCACCCCTCCAAAGCGCCCGTCATCCCCCGTTCTGGCCCAACCGGGCCGACGGTCAGTGTGTTTCGCCAGCGAACTGATCGACGATGCGACGCGCGGCGGCGTGGGGGTCGCCGGCGCACACTTCCAGGACTACCGCGACGCACCAGACCTTCCCACTGCCAGTTGCATCGATGCTGAGGGTGGGGCTCTGATAGTCCCAGACGTCACAATAGAGAGAGGCAGTGTGTCCGAGTCGGCGATCATCGAGGCACTCTTGAACGAGGCGGAGCACTTGGGCACAGATCTCGTCCCTGGTGCGCCGCCGGGTGGGATCGCACTGGGTAATCACTGGCTCGATGTCATCATCCTCATACCGCTCCAAGAGCGGCAGGAGGGATTCGTTGGCTAGCCAGCCGGCGGCGTCGAACACCCACACATACGGGTTATCGGCAGCCAGGAGGCCGGCCACCAGCGGCAAAGCCCGACGATCGTGGCGGCGGGCGAGGCTACAGATCCCCTCGATACGGGCGTCCTCATACGGATCGTCGACACGGGCCCACAGGGCGTCACGGACCTCCAGGCTGTCAACATCGACCTGACGGCCGAGGCCAAACGTCGCCCAGTTGCGGACCTCAGGCTCAGGGTCTGCGGTGAGCCGGATGAGTGCTTCCACGCCGTTGTCGTCCGGATGGTCAAGCAGTGCCGGGGCCAGCGCAAGGGCGGTCTGGAACCGGATGCCCGAGTCAGGATGAACAGCGAGTCGAACCAGGACCGGAATGGTTATCGGGTCCGATGCGAACTGCAGGGCGGCGGCTGCCGACCACAGCACATCGCCGTTGGTCTCCCGATCGGCCAGGTCAACCAGGGCGGCCGCAACCGACCGGGCCGGTTCGTCGTTGCCGTTGAACGCCGTTCCGAGAAGATCGCAGCCCGTTGCTCGGACTACGGGATCGTCCGAGCCCAGCATCTCCAGGCCCATCTCGACCGCTCTCGCGCCGGCGCCCGCCGCTTTGCGAAGGGGCTCCCCGACGGCCTCATACTCGTTCGCCGACGGCACCAGGCGAGCGGCTGCGATGGCCTCGTCGACCAGTTGAGCCAGCTCCAAGGTGGTCATGGCCTCCATAATGCACCCACGCCCCCGCTCTAGGCTTGGGTCAGTCGGGATACCGACGTGCGGCGCGGTCGGTGGCCGTCAGGCACCAGCTGAACTTTACGACCAGACAGAGCCTGCATCAGCCAGGGCTCCCATTCTGGCGACTCAGAGGAGGTGATCGACCCTATTAGCATCCATCAGGTGAGGTGGTCGTGGTGGGTCAGCCCCAACGCCTTTCGGCGGATGGCCTTGGGGGCGGTGGCTGCGCTGTCGGTGATCGTCGTGACCGGGGCGGCGGTACGTCTCACCGGGTCCGGGCTGGGCTGCCCCGACTGGCCCACCTGCAACGGACGCCAGGTAGTGGCGGCGTGGGCCTTCAACCCCATAGTCGAGTTTGGCAACCGGATGGTGGTCACCGCCGTCACGATCGGCGTGGTCCTGGTACTGCTGGCCGCCCTGGCCCGCCGGCCCCGACGCCGGGACCTGGTTTGGCTGTCCATGGGATTGGTGCTGGGAGTGGCCGCCCAGATCCCGCTGGGCGGCTTGTTGGTGCTACTCAAGTTGGCCCCTCCGCTGGTGATGGCCCACTTCCTGTTTTCCCTGGTGGTGCTGGGCGACGCGGTGGTACTCCACCGCCGGGCCGGACAGCCCGATAGTGCCCCTCGCCCGGTGGTGGGCCGTGACCTGGTGCGCCTGAGTCGGCTCATCTTGGTCATGGTGGCGGTGGTGGTGAGTCTGGGAACCGCGGTGACCGGTAGCGGGCCGCACGCCGGGGACATCCACGCCAAGCGGCTGGCCATCAGCTTTCATGGGATAGCCGAGGTCCACTCCACCGCCGTGATGCTGCTCATCGGGTTGACCCTGGCCGGCCTGTTCGCCTTCCATCAGGCGGGGGCCCCAGCTGGGGTGCAGCGCCGGGGCCGCATCCTGCTGGAGGTCATGGCCGCTCAGGCGGTGATCGGGTACGTCCAGTACTTCACCAGGGTGCCGGCTCTGCTGGTTGGAATCCACGTCGCCGGGGCCACGGCGGTATGGGTTGCCGCCCTTCGCTTCCACCTGGGTTTGTTCGCCCGGCCGATGCCGGCACCGGTAGCCGAGGAGGCGCCCGCTGCCCTTGCGGTTGGCGATGACATGCTGGTCCTGCACTCCGTGGAACGAGAGACCCTCGCCACGCGGCACAATTGAGCCCATGCCGAGCGCAGCCCCTGTCACCCTGCCTCCCGAAACCCTCCCTCCCGAAACCTTCCCTGCCGAGACCGTGCCTCCCGAGGCCCTGCCCGTCGAGGGGGACCAGCCCACTGACGACCCGACTCATTCCCCCGATCGCCCCTGGATCACGATCGTGTGGAACGATCCGATCAATCTGATGTCATACGTGACCTTCGTACTCCAGAAGCTGTTCGGCTACAGCCGGGAGAAGGCCACCAAGCTCATGTTGGATGTGCACCACAAGGGCCGAGCAGTGGTGTCCAGCGGCACCCGGGAGCGAGTGGAGATGGACGTGTTTCGACTCCATGAGCATGGCCTGTGGGCCACCATGGAGCACAGCGGATGACCATGGAGCACAGCGGTTGATCCTGCCGGGGAAGCGGATCAAGCGGCTGAGGGACGGCAGTTTCGAGTTGCGACTGTCCCGCCAGGAACGGACCATCCTGGCTGGGCTGCCCGAGCAGGTGGTCGCCCTGCTGGAGTCCGGGTTGACGGAGTCGGGCCCGCTGGAGTCGGCCGACCCCGATTTGCGGCGCCTGTTTCCTCCCGCCTACGCCGAGGATGCCCACCAGGAGGCCGAGTACCGACGTCTCATGGGGGCCGACCTGCTGGCCAGCCACCGTCAGGCCCTGGGCGTGATGCAGGAGACCATCCAGGCCGATCACCTCGACCAGGAGCAGTTGGCTGCCTGGATGGGGGCGCTCAACGACCTGCGTCTGGTGCTGGGTACTCGCCTCAACGTCTCGGAGGACATGTCCGGTTTCTCAGCCGACGATCCCCGGGCGGCGGAGCTGACCATTTATGGCTACCTGGGCTGGCTCCAGGAGCAGGTGGTGGAGGCACTCGCCGCAGAGCTGTGACCGACCGGTTAACGACAGAAGGCCGGATACGCAAAGGCCCCGATCGTGCCGGGCCCGGTGTGGGCTCCGACGCTCGGACCGATGCGGTAGCGAACCAGGTCAAGCACTTCGGGCGCTTCGACCAGGGATGCCTCCAGGGCCTGCCAGAGTGGGGCAGCCGCTGGGTCGGCCATCCCGATACCGACCCGCAGACCACTCCCGGATGCCCGGACGTAGCTGGTCATGACTGCGGTCGCCTCCTCCGTGCTGGCCGCCTGACCAACCCTGACCATGCGCCCTTGCCTGAAGCTGAACACCGCCACCGGGTCGCCGACTGGACCGTCGTCTCCGGGACCCTCCAGGCGTCCGCCCTGACGGGCCAGGTCCAGGGCACCCAGCACGAACACGTTGTCAGTACGGGCCCCCACCGCCTCCGCCACCGTCGCCGCCTGTGCCAACTCTGCTCCCTTGGCCACTGCCTCGGCCGCCTCCCAGACGCAGCAGGCCACGCCAAACGATGCCGTCCCGGAGTCGACCACCCAGACTGGTACCGCCGCGGCGCGCCCGGCCAGGCGGGCCGACTCCAGAGTCGCCGAAGTGGCCGCATCGACGTGGATCGACAGGATCTCGGTAGCGCCCCGAGCCGCCAGGGCAGCGTAGGCGTCGGCGAACCGACCGGGAGAGGGCGAGGCGGTCGACAGCTGCGAGGCTCCCTTTTGGAAAAGGCGGTAGAAACGGTCGGCATCCAGATCGACCCCTTCCAGGTAGCTCACACCATCCATCACAACAGTGAGAGGGACGACCTCGACTCCGTAGCGCTGCGCCAGCTCGGGCGGGAGCTGGGAGTTGGAGTCGGTGCAGAAGCCGATCACCCGGCGCTCCGGCCAGGGCCAGCACTGGTGAGGGCTCGCTGGGCGGCGATGAAGCGGGACAGGATCACCGCGCTGGACACCGCCGACGCCAGGGGCAGGGCGACCGAGGGTGGGGGGCCCCACCAGTTGCTCCACCCCTTCTGCCACCACAGCACCCCGCTGGCCACCCAGAGGGTGGAGGACAAGGCAATGGCGCCGTAGGCCCGTCGCCGCCACGGACCGAACGAGGTGAGGGTGGCTACCGCCAGGTCGATGGGAAAGTAGGCGGGGAAGGTGACCAGGCACTGTCCGACGCTGGCCGCCACACCCTTGCCGCCCCGAAACCCGGAGGCGACTGGGAAGCAGTGACCCACCACCGCCGCGGCCCCGCCCAGGTGGCACCCGTTGGGACCCCCCAGGGAGCTCCCGACCACGCACGCCAGTGCCCCCTTGGCGATGTCGGCGCCCAGTATGGAGTAGCCCCAGCCCCAGCCCAGGACCCGCATGGCATTGGCTGCCCCCGGGTTGCCTGAGCCGGTGGTGCGCAGGTCGACGGTCCCCCCGGTGGCCAGGCGACAGGCCAGGTCGGCGGTGGACACCCCGCCCAACCCGTAGCCGACCGCTGCCACCCCCAGCAGGCGAACCGCTCCCATCGGGCGGAGCCTAACCGTGCAACGAGATTGGGGCACCGCTCAGTCCGAGTCGTGACGGCAGCGTCAACCCAGAAGCGGACACTGGTAGGACTACGCCCCACTAAAGGCTCTGGCCAGGGTTTTTACCGGTTTTGGTGTGCGCTGTGTCCGACCTGACGGAGACTTTGTGGGATGTCGGAATCGATACCGTCGAGTCGCCGCGCCGGCAGGGGCACGGGGCGGCTGTCTTCAGCGCGCCGGCGGCGACGATGGCGGCGCAGGGCCAGCAGCCGGTGTGGGCGGCCTATGAGGACTACGTGCCGTCGCCCGCGATGGCGGAGAGACTCGGCTTCCGACCAGTCGCCCGGATGGCCGAGTTGTCGCCGGGACTTCGTGCATGATGGTAAAGGTCAACCTTCTTCATCACGAGCCGACCCGACACGAGCCAGGTGCCGATGACGATCGGTTAGCTGGCGATCGAGGGCACTCTCGCCCTCCCGTTCAGGATCGTGCACCGATCCTCGTCACAGGCCGACGAAGAGCTCACCTGTGCTGGGTCGCTGACGGGTGAGGCTTCGCCCAAGCCACCGAGGTGATCACCGCGGGCTACCACGGCGTGTTGGTCCGAGACGCCTACGTGATCTACGGCCACTACGACAAAGCCACCCAACAAAGTTGCGTGGCGCATTTGGCCAGACGGTGCGGGGAGATGGAGGCCGACCTGGGCCAGCCCGACCGCAAGATACCGGTAGGGGCCAAGGCCATCCTGTCCGACGCGCTGGCCGCCCGGGAGCTGCCCGGCCCCAACCGTGTCGCCGCTGCGATCGAACTCACCGAGCGCCTCGAGGTTCCCTGTGCCGGCCCGCCAGCCAACGACGCCAACCGGCGCCTGCTCAAACACCTGTCCACCAAGGCCCTCATCTGTTCACCTTCCTCACCATCGACGGTGTCGACGCCACCAACTTCCAAGGTGAGCAAGCCGTCAGGCCCTGCGCCGTGAACCGCAAGACCTTCGGCGGGAACCGCAACTGGGCCGGATCACGCACCCACGGTGTGATCACCAGCATCATCGCTACCGCCAAAAACAGTGTCGACGCCGTCGACTACCTCGCAGCCCGGGCCCGAGGTCCTGACTTCGGCCTCGCCGTCCTCCTCGGCTAACACGGGCGGCTCCCGCCAAGCCCGCACCAGCCGACGAAGACACCCGCGCACCCTCCGACGAAGGCGTCGCGCCGAGCACGTCCCGTTCGACCATCTCTACCTCAACGCGCCCGGAATGGGCTAAACAGATACCAGCGAACACCCAGCCCGGCCTGGGGGGCCTGGTTCCTCACGGCGGCTCAATATCACCCCGGTCGTGGTCACCAGGGCCAACGTCAACCGCGTCACTCTGTGACATACCTGCTTCCGACACCCTCGACCCCGAGGCAGAGAAAGGCGGCAACCATGCTGACGTCCACCCGCGCCGACGGCTACCTCCCGTTGCGCTCCTACGCCGTGCTGGGCGACATGCGCGGGGCCGCCCTGGTCGGCGCCGACGGCGCCGTCGACTGGCTGGCGGTGCCGGTCCTCGACGCCCCGCCGATCTGCGCGTCGCTGCTCGACCCCGCCGAGGGGGGATCGATCGAGCTGTGCCCGATCGTGCCCTTCGAGGTCACCCGTCGTTACGTTGACGACACCTTGGTCCTCGAGACCACCTTCACCACAGCCGAGGGGACGGTGCGGGTCACCGACGCCCTCAACCGGGGCGCCGCAGGCGAGCTGCCGTGGGCGGAGCTTGCCCGCCGGGTCGACGTCGAGGCCGGCGAGGTCCCGATGCGGTGGTCGGTCCGTCCCGGCCACGGGCTGTGTGGCATCCGTCCGTGGTGCCACCAGGTCGACGCCCAGGTACGCATGCTCGTTGGCGACCGCCAGGCGTCGGTGGTCACCGAAGGGGTCGGCCCGGCGGTGTTCGGTGACCACGGCATCGAGGGTCACTTTGTTGCCCGAGTCGGCGGGCCGGCCCTGCTGGCCGTGGTCGCCACCGACGCCGGTCCCCTCTACGTGCCCACCCCCGTAGAGGTCCTGGCCCGCATCGACGCCACTGCCGAGACCTGGCGGCGCTGGAGTGGGCAGATCACCTACGACGGGGCATGGCGTGACATCGTGGTACGAAGCGCTCTCACCCTGAAAGCTCTGACCGTGGCCCCAAGCAGCGCCATCGCCGGGGCCGCCACCACCTCGCTCCCCGAGAAGGTGGGGGGCGAGCGCAATTTCGACTACCGCTACGCCTGGATCCGTGACTCCTCCTTCGCCATCGACGCCATGGCCCGCCTCGGCCTCAGCGAGGAGGTCCACTCATCGCTCTCATGGCTGTTACGAGCGGTGGCGCAGATGTCACCCGACCTGCGGGTCTTCTACGCCCTCGACGGCGACGTCGCCTCGGCCGACATGCGAGCCGCCGATGCCCCCGGCTACCGGGGCTCGGCACCGGTGCACGTCGGCAACGCCGCGGCGGGCCAGACCCAGCTCGGCTGCTTCGGAGACCTCATCGACGCCGTGTGGCGCTACGTCGGCAACGGCGGCTGCCTCGACCCCGCCGACGGCGCCATGATCGCCGCCCTGGCCGACCGGACCTGCGACCTGTGGAGGTCGCCCGACGCCGGCCTGTGGGAGCTCGGTGACCCCCAGCCCTACACCATCTCGAAGATCGGCTGCTGGGTGGCCCTCGACCGCGCCCTGCACCTGGCGGATGCCGGTCAGCTCACCAGCCTCCACCAGGGTCGCTGGCACGCCGAGCGGGCCGCCATCCGCTCCTGGATCGACGCCCACTGCTGGTCTGCCACCAAGCGGGCCTACACCTTCTACGCCGGCACCGACGACCTCGACGCCGCGGTGCTGCTGGCGGCGCGCACCGGCTACTGCGCCGGTGACGACCCCCGGCTGCACACCACCATCGACGCCATCGCCTCCGAGCTGCGCGCCGGCGGTGCCGACACCCCGCTGCTCTACCGTTACAGCGGCCAAGAGGGCAAGGAAGGCACGTTTACCGCCTGCGCCTGCTGGATGGTCGAGGCGCTGACCCACGCCGGGCGCCTCGACGAGGCCACAGCCCGCCTCGAAGCCCTCGTCGGCCTCGCCAACGACGTGGGCCTGTACAGCGAGGAGATCGACCCGGCCGGCGACGAGCTGCTCGGGAACATCCCCCAGACCCTGTCCCACCTGGCCGTCATTGGCGCGGCCACCGCTCTGAGCGAGGCCCGGGCCAAAGCCCACCAACCCGTCGCATGACCTCAGGGACCCGCCGGGCGGTGCGAACCGGAACACCCCTCGCAAGCGAGCGCTGCTGTCGGTCCTGGACACGGCGGAGGGGGTCCCTCAGCGCCACTGAGCTTTATGACCAGCTTCGGCGCCCGGCTCGCCGGGCAAGGCCCGCGGATCGGGCTGACCACCGTGGTGTGCCGTTCCTGCGGGAGGGCGATCGAGATCGTCTACGACCCCGTCGAGCAATGGATCGACGCCCTCGGGTTCAGCGACGTCGCTCCGGTTTCCGCCGGCTGTGCGGTGAGCATGTCTACAACGTCGATTGTGAACCTGGGAGACGCATGGACATCACCGAGTTGATTCTCGTCGATCACGATCGGCAGCGCCGCGGGTTCGCGCTTTCGGATGAGGCCCAGGGGGCGAAGGCTGACAACGAGACCGTCCAGGCGATCTGGGACGGCCTCGCCGTTCTCCTCGACGCCCACGCGGATGCCGAGGAAAAGTTCTTTTACCCGCGACTGCTCGACCTCGGCAAGGAAGGCGACGACGAGACCGAGGATGCCATCGGCGACCACAATGACATCCGCGACGCGGTCCGCGCCGCCGGCACCCATCGGGCGGGCAGCCAGGTGTGGTGGTCGTGCGTGGCCGACGCCCGCACCGCCAACAGCGACCACATGGGCGAGGAGGAGCGCGGCGCGCTGGCCGACATCCGTCGGGGTGCGCCGTTGGCCCTGCGGCGTCAGTTGGGGTTGGAGTTCGCCGCCTACGAGGCGTCCCGGGCCGGCGGACAACACATCGACCGCTCGGACAAGGACCCGGACATCTACATCGAAGACCACGGCTGATCTGGCTGATCGGGCCTGTGGCTTATGGCTGGCCGTTGGCGGCGGAGCGGTCCAGTGCCGCTTGGACCAGTGGCGCTTGGTCGTCGGTTCCCCGGGGGACGATGGTGAGTGCACCCTCGGCCTCGAAGAGCAGATACTTGACGTGGGCAACGTCGAGCACCCCGTGCTCGCGCAGATGCGAGAAGACGTCGTCATCGGTGAGGCCGCAGCGGCGGAGTTGAGCCGTGCGTAGCTCGCCATGGGCTACGAGGACGCGGACCGGGTGGTCGAACAGCCTGCGGAGCTTGGGGTGCATTCGCAGCAGGCTGGCCAGGCGGTGCATCACGATGAGGGTGAGCAGGGCGGCGGCGCCGGTGAGGAACGACTGGGTGGAGGCGACGGCGGTCCTGCCGACGACGGCGCCGACGGCGACGGCGGTGATAAAGTCGGTGATGGTCCACTGGGCGAGCGTGCGCCGCTGGCCCGCCCGCAGACCGACCAGGGCCACGGCGTACATGAGCGCCACCTTCCCCACCACCGCTGGCAGGTGAGGCCAGTTCCCAACGATCCAGTCCATGGGTAAGGCTCCACTCTCTCTTGGGTCGGCCCTGCCGAACGAACGGCACCTCGTCGCCCGGTAGTCAACTCTCGCGCAGCCTGAGGCATCCGGCGGACCGTATCCTCCATCGGGCAAGCGGTACAGCCTGGACGCTTCGAGTTGTCAACCCGAGAGAAGATGGGCGATGGTCCATTTGCGCATTGTGGTTGTCTCGGAGCGTGCTGCACGAGCACTGAAGCTGTTGGAGGCGAGCCCGGCGGTCTCCAATCTGGTCCACTGGGCTGACGCGACGCGCTGCCCGAGAGGTGACCTCATCGTTTGCGACGTGACCTCGGAGGCCGTCAGCCTGCTGGTCGCCGACCTGGGAGACCTTGAGGTCCCTGTCGGGGGGTCGATCGCCATCCAGTCCATCGATAGCCAGATCTCCGAGGGCGGCATCTCTCGGGAGAGCGCGGCGGTGGCCTCGGAATCGGTGGTCTGGGAGGACGTAGAGTCGCGCACGTCGCAGATGACTGGGTTGTCGGCGGAGTTCTTGGCCCTCATGGTTTTGGCGTTGCTGATCGCCGAGGCCGGAATCTTGCAGGTGACATCCATCCTCATCATCGGGGCGATGATCGTTGGACCAGACTTCGGGCCGGTGGCTGGGGCCTGCGTGGCCATGGTGGAACGCCGGGGAGGCCCGCTGTTGCGTTCGCTGTGGTCGCTGGCCGGTGGGTTCAGCTTCGGCATCGTAGTCACAGGGCTCCTGGCGTGGGTCCTCCGCCACTTTGGTGCTTTCCCGGCCGCGCTGAACGAGACACCCCAGCATCTTTCGGCTGGGGTGTCTTCGGTGGTCGGCCCCCCCGGATTCTTCACCTTCTTCGTGGCCTTCTGCGCCGGGATCGTGGGGATGCTCTCGCTCAGCACCGCGAAGTCGGGTGCCCTCATCGGGGTGCTGGTCTCGGTCACCACCATCCCAGCTGCCGCCAACGTCGCCCTGGCCGCTTCCTACGCCCGCTGGCATATTGTGGTGGGCTCCGCTGAGCAGCTGGGGGCGAACGTCTTGACGCTGGTGGTGGCCGGTACCATCACCTTGACCGTCCAGCGGATCATCTTCGCTCGCCACCGGCGTGAGCAGCGTCGCTATGACCCCGCTCGGGCCGCCGCCGGGCTGGCCCCTGAGAGCGCCAAGCACGACCGGCGTCGTGGGTAGGGTTCGATGCTCGCCAGAGGCACGGTCTCATGATCGCCAACACCTTGGTGGCCGTGTCTTCCTGCGGCACTGGTAGAATATGGGATTAGGTGTCCAGGGTGATGGCCACGTTTGCGTGGCCAAGGCGTTGGCTGACGACTTTGGCCGGAATTCCTGCGGACCAGGGCGGCGCTGGTATAAGAGTGGCGGAGGTCGTGGAGTCGAATACGAGGTAGGCAAGCTGCCTTGCCTGACCTTTCTGCTCGAACCAGGCGGTGAAGCGGGTGGATGGCCGAGCCGTCTTCCTTGCAGAAGACCAGCCCGTGGCCGCACCACAGATCCCCGGCAACCTCTCGCTCCCTTCGCTGTGCTTCACGGTGAGCTTCGAGTGCGGCCACGCGATGCCGAGCGTGCAGCAGTGCGCCGATACCAAGGTCTCGACAGGACCTATGCGCTCGTCAGCGGCGTGCTGCGCGGCGAGTTTCCGCAGGGCAGTCTCAGCGACGAAGACGCTCATCTCGTTGCTGAGATGGTGAGTACCCTCGACCGCCTGATCGGTCGCTGGCAACTGCTCGAGCCGACCGAGGTGTACCGGGGAGTCCGAGACTCTACCGGCGTGTTCGGCGCCCGATTGGCTGGTGGCAAGGTCGCGGAGGGTTCCACCATCGAGTCCAAGGGCTATCTATCGACATCGATCCGGCGTGAGGTCGCCTTAGTTAGCGGAGTTCACTGTGCCGCAGCGGCCGTCGGGTGACGCCCTTATTCAGATCAGCGTGCTACCGGTACCCCTGCGCTGTGGGTGCCACCCCTCGGCGTCCCTGCGCTGGCAGCCCAAGGCGAACTGCTGTTGGCCCGAGGTACGACGCTCGCCGTGAGGGCGTCCGGTCCGGATCGCGGTACCTTGGCGGTGATCTGTGAGGTGGTCGGATGGACCGATTCGTGATGGACACGAAGGTTGTGCGTCAACCAGGAGAAGCGCTCGACCCTGTCGTCACCGCTGATCTGCTAGCCATCCTTGGCGTGACTGAGGCGTCTAGCGATGCTCAGGAGCAAGCTGTGGCGCAGTGGCTGAGCACTAACCCTGTACCGAGGTTTCTGGCTGTGGCGCTGCGTGCCGGCCGCCAGAGCGCATGCGTACTCAGGACTACCAACGGCGGGGTCGCCACCGTGACCTCTTCGCAGGCTTGTCAGGCCTGAATAAGGCCGGCGTTGACATCTGTGAGGCGTACGTGGGAATCCCCGGATCGCAACCAGGGCCACCGAGGGGATCAACAACAAGATCGAGGTGCTCGACGAAGCCTCGGCCGGCAGCTCGGAGACGCTGGTCACCTCACGGAAGTCAGATTCACCCGGGCACATCAGGAACGTGCAGGCCTTCGCCCAGACCGGACGATTTGGACTCAGGACGTACGGTCAGCCCTGAGGCACGACTTCGCCGGAGGGAGGCGGTCCGCTCGGGCGCGTCCTGGCCAGGTTCATAATGGGCAAGGCTGCCGGTCGCTTCTGCGGCTCGGAGAAGCGACGGACCGCATTTCCCACCACGGACAATTCGACCAGCAGACTGTCCTTGTGCCCGCTCCGAGTGGCGAAGTCCACGTCGGAACCCACCACACCGTCGCCCACGAGAGCCACCTGGCGGTCCAGGTCAGCCAAGACCAACCGCCGGGCCGCGTTGGCGGCGTCGCTCAGTTGGGGCACTTCTGCTCCGCGCATCCTGTGCAGCTGGCGCTTGATGGCGCAGCCCTTCAGGACCTGGACGCTGGCGATGCCGACCACGACTGAGACGGGGACCAACCCGGCCGCGATGAGCTTGGCGAGCTCCTGGGCCGAGACGTTGGTCGTGAACGGCTCGGGCAGAAGTGGAGCCCCGGGACGGCGAAGGGCGGTGCCGGCCACCCGTACTTCGCGCGCTCCGCCGACCGCACCATTGATGAGGCGGACATTGATCACCCCATGGGCGCCAGTCGCCTCAGCCTGCTGGCGCAGGCGAGCCAGCGCCAAACCGACGCTCTCACGCATGGATTCCTCGTGACCCAGGTCCTCCACGTTGAAGCCCGGTACGTGACCGGGCATCGCGTGGTGGAGGCAAGGATAGACCTGGGTGTAAGCGCTTGACGACGTTCTGCTGCCCCATGGCGCGACGACTGGGCGTCGGCGCGTCCCTCGGTAGGAGATCCTCGTCTCTTGGTGCCAGACGTCTACGCTCGACCGGAGGGTGGCTGCCACAGTGGCCGAGGCCACCAGGTAGGCGACCGGCGCGAAGCCCAGCCGAGCAGCGATGGCCAGGCCGTTGGCATCGAGGCCACTGGTCCAGGGACCGCCGGGGATCGCTTGTGGGTCGGTCGTGGCTTCCCTTGACACTTCGCCCACCCTATGAGCCCAGTTGGGTCGATGAGAGGATGGGCCGATGCGACTGATCGCCTATGCCGAAGGCTCGACCGCCGAGGCGCCTACCTCGAAGGGACGAGGAGGCTTCTCTACCATCGTGTCCAACGCGAAGACCGGAGCGGTCATCGCCTGCTTGCCCGGTCCCTGACAGGGTCCTCACGACTGGTCGGGTGGCTCTGCATCTCATGTCCACCCCAAGCTGAACTGCTGTGGCATGCTGGCGAGAACCAGTCAGACGGCGCCGTTCCACGCAGTTCCGCGTTGAGAGAGTTAGCATAGTGGTAGATGGACCGGGATCAGGATTGGCACGGCGCTGACTGGGAGTTGGTTTGGCCGAGAGACCTATTGGTGACCGAGGTCAGTCGGCTTATTCGGGTGGCCACTGCGGTTGACGATCACTCCGGAACGAGATTTCCAACGAAGGTCTCATCGACATCCGACTGGCAAGACCAGGTGATCTTGCTACTGGACGAGGCTTTTGCCGGGCCGGAACCTCAAGAGACATTTCGGGAGGCTGTGCAGAGTCAGAGTCTAACGGGCACCGACTTCTTGCTGAAGATAGACCGGCGGGCCCCCGATTTCCGAGACCAAACTCAGCGAAGGGGCTACTGGCCACAGCGCAGAGCCACCATTTCGCAGGCGCCGGCAGATACGTGGGATGTAGTCACGGCGGGCTTTGTGGGTCTCGTTGAAGAGCTGGAGGGCCGGGGCTATCTTGAGCGTGTGTTTCCCAGTGGATGCGTGGACGACCGCTCGTTTGAGCCAGTCGATCCTTCGAGCGTCTTTGAGAAGCTCCTCGGGACCGGCGGTATATGGCCACTTCGGCCAAGTCGCTCGAGGTGGAATGAAGATTTGTTCTTCGGAATTGTCGAGGTCATCCATGATCTCGTGGCGAGGCCGCGCCGACGATGGTGGCACGACTATGGCGGTGAGTGGCATTACACTGACTTTGCCATCCAGCCCGCCCGCTTGTTGTACCGCTGGCAGGTCAACCGCTTGTTGGACGGATCCGAGATTTCATATCGTCTGGCGGACGCGGGAGAGGACGAGGGGCGCTTGGTCGCAGTACCCTCCGACGTGGCCCGCGGTGAGTTACTCCAAGGCATGGCTACCAGAGATAAGGACGACCCTGTTCGCCATGCCGTCGCCCTGTTCCGGGCGAGGGACGCTGGTACGCAGGGCCGGCGCTCCGCCGTCCTCGCCCTCGCTGGTGTACTTGAGGAACGACGTTGTTTGCTCAAGACAGAGCTACTTTCGAACGACGAGAAGGCACTGTTTCAGATTGCGAACAGCTTCGGTATTCGCCACCAGAGGATGGATCAGAAGACCGATTACCCACCAATCTTTCTGGACTGGCTATTTTGGTGGTACTTGGCTACGGTTGAACTGACTGATCGTCTTCTTGCTCGTTCGGTTCGCCACCTGCTGAGCGACTGACATGAGGTGCCTAGTTAACCTCGATAATTCGCCTGAGCCT
>QHCF01000058.1 GCA_003244275.1 Acidimicrobiales bacterium | reverse complement strand
CTCGAGCACCTGGAGGCCGAGATCACCGAGCTGGCCGCCTACCTGGACGCCGCCACCTATTGCTGGCTTGGCCTGGTGGGCGAGTTCGACCGCCGTGAGGGTTGGGCGGCCTGGGGCTGTAGGTCCGCCGACACCGAGAAGGCCAACGGCCGCCACGCCCGGCGCTACCTTCGCTACTTCTGGGACGACGACGGCTGTCTTTCCATCTCAGGGAGGCTGTCCCCCGAGGATGGGGCAGTAGTGGTGGCCGGGCTTCGAGCCGCCGGCCTGCTGGCCGACCAGCGTCGTCGGGGCAAGGGCCAGGCGGGTGACCACGCCACTACTGGCCAAGGGCCAACGGACGAGGCAGGAGACAATGCGTCGGCGGGAACCAACGGCAACCAGGCAGGCCAGACTCCCGCGGGAGTGTCCGAGGTCCAGACTCCCGCGGGAGTCACCGACGACGAGCCGTCAACGTCTGCCGAGGGAGGCTGCGACGACCAGCGCGCCGAGACTTGCCGCGGGAGTTGAAGATGTCTATTCCGCCGGGCTGCTCGAGCTGGCCAGGTGCGCTGACCGGGAGGAGGACCCCGACGACCCGTGGGCGGCCAACCAGGCTGATGCCCTGGTGGGCTTGGCCGAGCCCTTTCTGGTCAATGGCCCCACCTCGGCGGCCCACCACGCCCAGGTGGTGCTCCACGTGGGCCTGGAGGCCCTCACGAACGACGGCGAAGGTCGCTGCGAGGTCCAAGACGGCCCGGCCCTGGCCACCGAGACGGCCCGGCGCCTGCCCTGTGACGCAGCGGTGGTGAGGATCATCGAGTCAGACGACGGCCAGCCCCTCGACCTGGGCCGCTCCACCCGGACCGTCCCCTCCGGCCTGCGTGACGACTGGCGCCAGGTCAGCTGAGGTCGCGGCCGGCCACCGGGATTAGGATGCCTGTCTTCACACACAAAAGGAGCGTCATGGGCAAAGTCCTCCTCATCCTGCTGTGCTTCTTCCTTCCCTGGCTGGCGGTGTTGCTCAAGGAGGGCCCAAGTGTCAGGGTCCTGTGGGCCTTCCTGTTGCAACTGCTCGGCCACATACCGGGCGTGATCTACGGCATTTACCGGATCATTCAGGACTGAGAACCGCTCCGAGACGGTATGCCGACGAGGAACGCCTCGACCGCTCGGCGAGGGGCGTTGACCAGGAGGGCGATCGGAGCGGCCCGCCTGGGGAGGACGACGTGGCGCCGGTCGTGGGTCACTGCCTCCACGACCGCCGTCGCCACCGTCGCCACCGGTGTGTCGGTGATCATCCCGGTGCGGTAAGAGCGCTCGAAGCTGGCCCGGGTGGGGCCGTACGCCTTGGCGCTGTCCAACAGGTCGGTCGAGACCGGCCCCAGCTCGACCAGGGTGGTCCGCACCGGCGTGCCCCGGAGGTCAAGTCGCAGCGCAGCGGTAAAGGCGCTGAGTCCCGCCTTGGACGACGAGTAGGTGGCCATGCCCGGGAACGGCGCCACGCCCGACAGGGAGGACATGTTGACAATGTGGCCTCTGCTCCGGCCGAGCATCCTCGGTACAGCCTGACGGCATAGCTCCACCGGGGTGACGAGGTTGAGGCGGTAGACGGACTCGATGTCGTCGGCCGTGCTCTGCGAAAAGGAGCCGGTGCGGTCGATGCCCGCATTGCCCACCAACACGTCAACCGGTCCCCCATCGGACTCCACCCGGTCGATCAGGCCGTGGACCTGAGCTGGGTCGCACAAGTCAGTCGGATAGGCCGTTCCGTCCAACCTGGCCGCCAGAGCCCTCAGTGGATCAGCCGAACGGGCGACCAGGGCGACCCGGGCACCGGCTTCGGTGAAACGAATGGCCAAGGCCTCGCCGATGCCCCGCGATGCTCCGGTGATCAGCACCCGCCTGCCGGTGAGGTTCATGCATTGGGAGCCTATGACCGAAGCAGCGAGCGGGGGCCGGGCCGACAACGCCGATCGCCGAGGCATGAGACACCTGGAGGACGGGTATGAGCCCGGGCATGGCCCTTGTCACCAGTTCCGGCTTCGCCCACATCCGTCTCACCGTCACCGATATCGCCCGGTCGAAGGAGTTCTATGATCGCGTCTTCGGCTGGCCGACGGCGGTGGACGCGTCCAGCCAGGTCGATGAGCCAGGGGTGAGCCAATCACCGGAGAACTTCTACGGTGGCGTCGTCTACCAGACCCCATCGGGTGCGTTGTTCGGCCTGCGCCCTGTGGGTGGGCAGGACTTCGATTCGGAGCACACCGGGCTCGACCACGTGAGCTTCATGGTCGAGTCGCGGGATGATCTAGTCGCCGCTCAGCAGGCCCTGGACAAGGCGGGGATCGAGCATGGCGAGGTCAAGGATCTGACCGACGCCGGGCTGGCGATCTTGTCGTTCTCGGATCCGGACGGTGTCCATTTGGAGCTCAGCGCCCCGCTCGGCTGAGGGCACGCCTTCATTGCGCGGATGGTCTGATCATGCTTCGGCTGGTTCAAGCCGCGGACAGATCCTCGTAGTGGCGGGTGGCCACCTCCGCCCCACCCGCCAAAGTGGCGTGTATTAGCTCGTCTAGACGATGAGCCACGTCCCAGGCCATCAACCGCGGCCCAGCGTCTTTGGTCGGGTTCATGGATGGTGTCGACCCCCTCCTCTCTATGGCCTTCGTCGACAATCACGACTACGTGCAGGGGCCTGATCCAGCTCGCGACCATTAAGAGTTCCTTGACGATCCCCTCACCGATAGGCGTCACCTCAAGTACCTGGGACAGCTCCAAGGCCGAGTCGAACTCGGCGAGAGTGCAGTCGATGGCCAACAGCTTGTCGAAGGCGTGCTCGGTGATGAGCCTTCGATGGCGCCAGTGCTTGACGAGCGGCAGGTGGTCACCGGCCATTCAGCCCAACTTCAAGGGGCGTCAGCGGTTGCGGATTGACTCGAGCTGGCGAGCCTGGAAGGCAGGGATGGCGCCCCGGGTGTGCAGGGCGGCGAGGGTGCCCTGCTGGCCACCGAGGGACCAGGTGGCCGTCCAGTCCTCGGTGACGCTCACGTGGTAGCTGCCCACATTGTCCCAGGTGTGGGTGACGGTGCCGGTGGGCCAGGGGCCGCCGGGGGTGGTGAAGGTGGCGGTCTGGCCGTCTCCCCAGTCGACTACGAAGGTGCCGTGGGCCGCGATGCTGAGTGATCCGAGAGGCGTCGAGCCGCTGAATTGCTGGGCCACCGGGACGCCCGTCTCCAGGTAGCCCGGCAGGCCGGTGAGGGCGTAGCCGGGGGCGATGTACGGCTTGGGTACAGCCAGCAGCTCCTGGCCATGGGCGGACCAGTAGCTGGCAGCCACCGCCGAGGGCGGCGGAGGCGGCGGAGGAGCCGCCCCGCCCGGTCCTCTGCCTGTCTGGGAGCCCTGCTGGCAGTTGGAGTACGACTGGCGGTGGAGATTGGCCACGACGCCGTTGAACGAGTTGGTGACCGTGGACGCCGCGGCGGCAGACGCAGCCGGCTGGAGGAAGTAGGTGATGCAGAACCCTCCGGTCCCGTTGTCTGCCAGAGCCGGCGTCTGTCCGAAAAACGGCCCCGGTGCCACGGGTCCGGCCGCCGCAGTATGAGCGCCACCACCCGCTGGCCCGTGTGTTGGTACGGGCACAGGCCCCGACCCTGCCCCTGTGCCAGACCCCGGCGACCCTCCGCTGGCGGAGTAACCAATGGATCCACCGAACGGGCCATCGAAGAGTTGGATAACACTAGCTTCAGCGACGCTCGCACCGAGCACTACCCCGATGCCGAGAAGGCACGGAAAGAGGCTAACCCGAACCCCTCTATGGGGCGGTGCAAGGATCATTGGGAGCGGAATTATCAGAATTGTGTCCTTGGAAGGCGATCACCCAATGTGTTGGATTGATGCCTTGAGGATCATCGGAAGCCTGACGTTGTCGTAATTCGATGTAGCTAATCTGAGGCTGGGGTGCGGTACGTAGTACTGAAGAGTAGCCACGCCTTGTTTCCGTAAAGATGCAGGTACTGGTTGCCGAAACGACGCCCTGCACGTCGTCGACCACACTTCCAGGGTTGGATTGATAGATGGACGGCCCATTATTGAGTTGATTTAAGATTACTGAGGTTACGATGGGAAATTCAGCTGAGGTTGTAACTGATCGCAGCCGCATCGCGGCGGGCGGGCTGAGGCCTCCCGCTGAAACGATGATTCGTAGTGCGCTGGCGTCCACTTGGTCCAGCGCGTTCAGGACTCTTTGGACATAGTCCTTGGTGATCACGGGTGGTACTGCGTAGGGGTCTGTCGGGGCGTAGGCCGCGTTGGTCGCTGGGGCACTCGTGGGGGTGGTGCCGATGGCCTTCGGCACCGTCGCCTGAGGAGTGCGGGCCGGTCTGCCGGTCTGGCAGGCGGCGGCGGCCAGAGCCAGGGCGAGCAGGACCGCTACCTGGCCGGTGCGGCGGGTACCCAGTACGGATCTCGACACGTTTCGTAGCATATCAGCCTCCACTTGGCTTGCCTAGGGGTCAGGCTCCAATGGCGTGAAAACCACCATCTACGTGCACGATCTCCCCGGTGGTGGCCGGGAACCAGTCGGACAGGAGGGCCACACATGCCCGGGCCACCGCGGTCGTGTCGTTGACGTCCCACCCCAGAGGCGCTCGCTCCCCCCAGATCTCCTCGAACCGCGAGAACCCCGGTATGGCCTTGGCTGCCGTCGTCCGGGTCGGTCCAGCCGCCACCAGGTTCACCCTCACCCCTGACGGGCCGACATCCCGGGCCAGATACCTGGCCAGCGACTCCAGGCCGGCCTTGGCCACTCCCATCCAGTCGTAGGCCGGCCAGGCCACGGTGGCGTCGAAGTCCAGCCCTACCACTGACGCCCCCCCGGCGGCGGTCATCAGCGGCAGGAGCGCCTCGGTCAGGGCCTTGAGCGAGTAGGTGGAGATATTCAGGGCCACGGCCACGTCGTCCCACCCGGCCTTGAGCACTCCGCTGCCCAGGCAGTCGGCCGGGGCAAAGCCGATGGCGTGCAGCACCCCGTCCACCGCTTCCCACCGCTGGCCCAACTGCTCGGCCACTGCCGCCAGCTGGCCCGGGTCGGTGACGTCCATCTCCAGTACATCAGGGGTCACAGCCAACCGACGAGCGGTCCGCTGGGTGAGGGACAGCCCCCGGCCGGCACCGGTCAGGACGATTTCCGCCCCCTCCTCCTGAGCCAGCTTGGCCACCCCAAAGGCCAGGGAGGTGTCAGTCAGCACCCCTGTCACCAGTATCCGCTTGCCGTCGAGAAGGCCCATAGTGCGCCCGACGCTACCCTGACTACCAATGCACGTAGGCATCCTCGGGGGAACAGGGCCGGCCGGCTCGGGACTGGCGGCTCGGCTGGCATCGGTAGGTGTAGAGGTGACCATCGGCTCCCGCTCGGCGGAGCGAGCCCAGCAGACCTGCGCCACGGTCAAACAGCGCTGGCCCGATCTCGACCTGGCCCTGGATGGGGCGGACAACGAGGCCGCCTCCCAGGCCGAGCTGGTGGTGGTGGCCACTCCCTGGGACGCCGTCACCTCCATGGCGGCGGCCCTGGCCGACCATCTGGAGGACAAGGTGATCATCTCCATGGCCAATGCCATAGCCATGGTGGGCACCGAGCTGCAGCCCCTGATCCCTCCCCGGGGCTCCATGGCCGCCGCCCTGCAGGCCGTCCTGCCGACCTCGTTGGTGGCCGGGGCCTTCCATCACCTGCCGGCCCGGTCCCTGGCCGCCCTGGACCACCCAGTCGACAGCGACGTCATGATCTGCTCCGATCACCTGGCCGCCATCCAGGCCACCTCCAACCTGGTGGAGCTGGTGCCCGACCTTCGGCCCATTGACGCCGGCAGCCTGTCCAGCGCGGCCGCCATCGAGGCCTTCACTGCCGTCCTGCTCCAGGTCAACCGCCGCTATCGCAGCCATGCCACCATCCGGCTGCGGGGGGTGAAGACGGGCGCGAAGGGGGTTGGTGGGGGGCTGGCAGGCGTCGAGACCGAGGGGCATCAGTGATAGAGGGGGGCCGGCACGGCGAGCGCGAGGCGTTGGTGGGGGAGGCGGGCCGGCAGGTGATGCACCTTTTCGAGACAACTCGACAACAGGTGGTTCCCTTTTCGCCCGGCCCAACCGTGACCATGTACACCTGCGGCATCACCCCCTACGACGCCGCCCACCTGGGCCACGCCGCCACCTACCTCACCTACGACGTGTTGCAACGCCGGCTTCGGGACCTCGGGCATGACACCCAGTGCGTGCGCAACATCACCGACGTGGACGACGACATCCTGCGCAAGGCCCGGGAGCTGGGTGTGCACTATCTGGACCTGGCGGGGGAGGAGATGGCCCGTTTCGACGCCGACATGGCGGCCCTTGGCCTGCTGGCGCCGTGGAGCGAGCCCCGGGCCACGTCGGCCATCCCCGACATCCTCGGGTTCATCGGCATGGTCCTCGACTCGGGGCACGCCTACCAGGCCGGGGGCGGCGTGTACTTCTCGGTGGCGTCAATGGCTTCGTTCGGGTCGGTGAGCCACCTGGGGCGGGAGGTCATGCTGCGCATGGCGGCGGAGAACGGCGGGCGGACGGAGGATCCGTGGAAGCGGGACCCGCTGGACTTCGTGCTGTGGCAGCCGTCGCTGCCGGGTGAGCCGGCGTGGGAGTCGCTGTGGGGACGGGGCCGGCCGGGCTGGCACATCGAGTGCTCGGCGCTGGCCATGCGCGAGCTGGCGCCCACCATCGACCTGCACGGCGGGGGAGCTGACCTGATATTCCCCCACCACGAGTGCGAGGCGGCCCAGTCGGAGGCGGCTACCGGGGAGCCGTTGGTGCGCCACTGGATGCATGTGGGGCTGGTGGGCCTGAACGGAGAGAAGATGTCCAAGTCCAAGGGCAACCTGGTGTTCGTGCACGACCTGCTGAAGGAGTGGGAGGCGCCCGCCATTCGCCTGGCCATCCTGGGCCACCACTACCGCCACGCGTGGGAGTGGGACGACACGCTGATGCCGGCGGCCGCGGCCCGGTTGGAGGCGTGGCGGGCGGCTGGGTCGGGTGACGGGGCGCTGTCAGAGGTCCGGGCCGCGCTGGACGACGACCTCGACTGCCCCTCGGCGGTGGCCGCGGTGGACCGAGCGGCGGCGGCCAGCCTGGGCGTTTCGGAGGCGGCCGCTCTGCTGGGGGTGGAGTTGGGGTTATCCGGGAGGACCGGTGCGATCAGTTAGATCAGCACGGCGTGTGACCCGAACCGCTGGTCGGCCTATCTGCCGCGATCAGGTAGGCAGGGTGACCCGAGGAGTTCGGTGCGAGGGTGTAGTCGAGAGACCAATCGGTGCAGGTTTCCCCGGGACTGGGCCCATGCGAAGGATCCTGATTGCTCACGAACGTGACCGTGGCGTCGAGACTGCCGTCAGCGTTCGTCGTGATGGATTGGATCACAACCTGGGTGTCCTGGCTGGTCTGGACGCCGCTTACGAACCGAGGGTAAGGGACAGAGGCCCTACTGGCTGGCGTGAGGGCAGCAAAGGCCCGGGCGAAGTCGGACGCGTCGATACCCCCGAAATACATGCCTAGCGTGTCCGCTACCTGAGTAGTCGCTGGATCCGAGCTCACCGCCGATGTGTCGACCAGGCCGCTTGAGCTGACGGTCGAGCTCGGCGTAGTGGTTGCCGCGGTGTCGGAGGTGGTCGGGGATGCTGTGGTCGTCGCGGTTGCTCCGGTGGTCGAGACGCTGGTGGAGGAGGTGGTGGTCTGAAGGACTGTTCCCTTGGTTGCGACCCTTTGGGTCTGTCCAGTGCTCGACAGCCGTGAGAACGCCAGGTACCCACCGGCGCCGAGTATAAGGACGACCAGCAGCCCCACCAGGTAAGGGAGTGAGCCACCCAGTCGGCCTCCCGAAGGGCGCCCGCGGCGCTGGTGCACCGTTAGCTCGTCGGGTGGTGCGGTGACCGTGGGAATCCGCGAAGTGAGGGGCACTCCGTCGGTCCGGGTCGCTTGCTCCGCAGTGATGGGAGGTACCCGGTCAATCGGAGCTGCAGGTGGCCTGGGCGGAGCGGAAACCGGTGCCAGGGTCGGCCCCACACTGGCGGCAGAATTGGCGGCCAACGGCGGCCGGGATACCGCAACTTCGACAGGATGTAGGTGTAGGTGTAGGTGTCAGCCTGGCATGGGGGCCGTCCGGGTCGAATTGCGACAGACTCCGGCCGCAAGTGGTGCAGTAGGCACGTCCCTCGATCGCAGATTCGGCGCAGTGGGCGCAGGGCATCATCAGCTACGAGCGGGACGAATCCCGGCTGACCATGATTTGTAGATACTCGGCCATGCGGAACTGGACCATCACGAACTCAAGTACCAGTCGCCACAACATCAGGGCGAAGATGAAGCCGAGAGGCGCGACAATGACTAGGAATACCGCACCCACGACCTCATTCAACCGGAAAGCGGCGACAACCGCGAGATGGCGTCCACGGCCATGACGATGGCGTAGATGACGCGAATCATCTTGGTTGAGATGAAGCTGTCGAAATGGAAATCGAACAGTGTCCGCAGGAATCCCATACCCTGATCCGCCGGGGAGCCGGCGCGGGAACGAGCAGCGGCGGGAGGAGCACTCAATCCCAGCCCAGACCCGCAGCTCCCGCAGAAGCGATCATTCGGACCATTCTGGGCGCCACAGCTGTCACATCTCACGGACTTCTCCTCAATCAAGAACGGACTCCGGTAGTGGCGACTCACATACTCCTGGGCCGTTCCGCACCTAGCGGACTTCCCTGTCCCGCCCCTTCCGCTCGGCAGGGTAGCCCACCTGTCCGTGCGACGCCCTATTTACCGCCGGTAGCGGTCTGAGGCGTCGGGATAAATAGGTCTGGTCGGGCGATCCGATTCGGCCAGCTCCAACAGCTCGTCGCTGTCGGTCAGCGGCCGAACTATCCGCGTGACTGTCGTGTACGGTGCAAACCTGCTGTTGGGGCGTTGCTCGGTGCCTCCCCCCGCATCATGGAGCCATGGTGGCACTCAGTGACAACAATCGGGTAGAGGCAGGCAACATGGGATCTTCCTCGACTGCCATTGACGTGGCACGCCCGTCGGATTTCACCATCGAGCCGTCTGGGCCCTTCTCGTTGCAGGAGTCGGCCGCCTTCGGGTTCGGGCAACGGGAGGCCGCGGCCTACGACGGGGTCATGCGCCTGGCTTTCTGCGTGGACGGCTACCGGGACCAGGTCGGCGTGGCCGTGCGGCAGGACGACAACGGCGTTCACGCATGGGTCCAAGGCCACTTCGACCTGGGCAGGGTGCGCTCCCAGGTGGCTCGGGTGCTGTCACTCGATCACAACGGGCAGGAGTTCGAGGAGGTCGGCCGGCGAGATCCGGTGGTGGGCCGCCTCCAGGCGGTGGCGCCGGGCCTGCGCCCCCCGCTGTTCTACTCGCCCTACGAGGCTGCCGCCTGGGCGGTGCTCTCGGCCCGGCGGCCGGCCGCCCAGATGGCCGAGCTGCGCCGCCGTCTGAGCGAAGCCCACGGCCGTAGCTTCCAGGTTGCCGGTGAGCCGCTGTGGGCGTTCCCCACGCCCGAGCAGATGCTCGCAGTCGACAGCTTCCCCGGTCTGCCCGAGGTGAAGCTGCGACGCCTTCACGGGATCGCCTCGGCTGCCCTCGAGGGACGCCTGGACGCTGGTCGCCTGAGGGCGATGGCCATGGACGAAGCGATGACCGAGCTGCGCCGGCTCGACGGGATCGGCCCCTTTTACAGCGCCCTGGTGATGGTGCGCGCTACCGGTCTGGCCGACGTGCTTCCCACTGAGGAGCCCAAGTTCAAAGCCCTGGTCGGAGACCTCTATGGGTTGGCGGCACCCCCGGACATCGAACAGCTCACGGCCATAGCTGAGCCGTGGCGTCCCTTTCGCACCTGGGTGGCGGTTCTCGTCCGGGTTGCCGCCCACCGCCTGTAAGAAGGGCCGGCGCAATCTCAGGAGACTCTCATCTCATTCCCCGGTTGTTCTCATTTGGGCCTTCTACCTTGGGCCCATGACCAACCCAACCAACAACCTTCGCCCCAGGCATCTCGGGCGGTCCCTTCCTCGCACTACTCGTCTGGTTCTAATCGGTGGCATGGCTGCTGGTGCCGGCTTCGCCGGAGTCACTGGGATCGCCAGCGCTTCAAGCGGCTCCTCGTCCACCAGTCCGGCTCCGAACACCAACGGCTCCGTTCCCGGCTCCGGTGCAACTCGGTCATCGCCGCCGACCGCGCCAGGCCAAATGGCGCATCCTGCGGGTGGCCGAGGACACCGGGGCGGTCCGGGCGGCCACGGAGGGGGTCCGAGGGGCGGTCCGGGTGGGCGGGGCGGTGGCGGGACCATCACCGCAATCAACGACACCACCTTGACCCTGCGCACCATGAACGGGACCGAGACGGTGGACACCTCCTCGTCCACCACCTACACCAGGGAGCACCAAACGATCAGCTTCTCGGACCTGAGCGTGGGTGAGATCGTCCACGTAAGGGCAGCGCCGGCGTCGTCGAGCTCGTCCAGCTCCTCGACGCCTGCCCAGCCCGGCACCGGCACGGTCAACGCCGGCCGGGTCACCGTGGTTGAACCCACCTTGGACGGCCGGGTGACATCGTCCAGCAACGGCACCTATTCCCTGGTCGGCAGGGATGGCCAGCTGCTCACCGCGAGCACCACCAGCTCGACCCGCTATTACAACGGCACCAGCCAGGCCAGCTCCTCGGCCATCTCCGATGGGATCCACATCAGAGCGCAAGGCAGGCAGGACAGCCTGACCCACCTGACGGCGGATGTCATCCGTGTTGCTCCCAAGCGGCCGACGCCCGGCCAGGCCCGACGCCCCACCCCAGCGGCTCCGTCCAGTGGCTCCTCCGCCACGTCGCCTGGCCAGTCGCCCAGCACCAGCCAGCCGCCAGCCGTCGGTAGCTGATCTCTCGGCTCTCGGCGAGTGAGCGAGGCAGCCTGAGGCAGTCGCCCGACTTCCGGCTCGAGGCCGGTCATGGCCGCAAAGCGGACCGTGGCTCAGGCCATCTCTATGCCAAGGGTTCGAGTGAGGCCCCGCCGGCCCTCGTCGGTCACCTGCACGGCCCGGCTGGTGGGGGAGCGCCGCAGCCAATCCAGGTCCACCAGGCGGCTGAGTAGGCCGGCCCCGAGGGCCCCGGCCAGGTGATGTCGCTGCTCGCTCCAGTCCACGCAGTACCGCACGAGTGGCCTGCGGCAACCGGCGGGGATCCTCACTCCGAGGTCGTCCATCCAGGCCCGGCCAGCCTCGGTGACACGGTAGTCACAGTCCCAGCCGGCCGACGAGAGCCGGTCCAGCTCTCTGGAGGCGGGGTCGAAGGTACCGTCGCCGCCGACAAGGGCGCCCTGAGCCAACAGGGCAGCCATGATGGCCGTTCCCAGCTGGCCGGCCAGGTGGTCGTAGCAGGTCCTGGCCGTCCGCACGGCGTGGGCCCGGGTTCCCTCTCGCAGCGAACGTACTGGGGCAGCTGGCGCCAGCCGGGCCAAGACCTCCAGCAACTCACCCACCTGGGGGCCAGCCATGCGGTAGTAACGGTGCCGGCCGTGGGCCTCCACATGGAGCAGATCGGCCTCTACCAGCTTGGCCAGGTGCACGCTGGCGGTAGAGGGCGCCACCCCGGCCTCCATGGCCAGTGTGCTGGCCGCCAGGGCCCGGCCGTCACCCAGGGCCAGCAGAATCTTGGCCCGGCCGGGGTCGGCCAGGACACTCGCCACCGCCGCGATGTCGGCATCCCCGGGTATGTGGCCCATAGGCCCGAGCCTATGAGGACCATATTTTGACCCCAGACGAAGCGATGGGCCGAGAGACTGGTGTCCATGGGCACCGAGGACTCCATGACTCACGGAAGCGGCGGCCAGAGCAGGCTGCCGGCGTCCCGCTCGGAGCCCACCTCGTGGCTGGCGCTGGCTGGCATCTGCGTGGGCTACTTCATGGTCATCTTGGACACCACCGTGGTCAACGTGGCCCTGCCCAGCCTGGGAAGGGATCTGCATACCGGGGTCACCGGCCTCCAGTGGGTGGTGGACGGCTACACCCTGGTCCTGGCCGGCTTCCTTCTCTCGGCCGGGGCCCTGGGTGACCGCATGGGGGCCAAGCGAGTCTTCCAGGCCGGCATGGCGATATTTGCCCTGGCCTCGGCCGCCTGCGGCCTGGCCCCCAGCATCGGCGTTCTCATCGTGGGCCGCCTGGTTCAAGGGCTGGGGGCGGCGGTGGCGGTCCCCGCCTCGTTGTCCCTGCTGCAGGTGGCCTACCCCGATCGAGGGGCACGGGCTCGGGCCTTTGGGATCTGGGGCGGAGTGGCCGGCGTGGCCGCCGGGGGCGGTCCGGTCGTGGGGGGCCTGCTCATCGCCGGGTTCAGCTGGCGGGCGGTATTCTTCCTCAACATACCCGTCGGCCTGATGGGCCTGGTCCTGACCGCCCGCTACGTGCCAGTCCCCGAGGGGCGACCCCGGGGTCTGGATCTGCCCGCCCAGGCGGTGGGCATCGTCGCCCTGGCTGCCCTTACCGGGGCCCTGATCGAGGCTGGCAGCCTGGGTTTCACCGCCCCGGTGGTGGTGGGTGCCTTCGGGCTCTTCGTGGTGGCCAGCGTGGCCTTCGTGGTCCTGGAGCACCGGGTACGCCAGCCAATGCTCCCGCTCGGGTTCTTTGGTAGCCCCACCTTCTCGGCAGCCAACGCCGTGGGCCTGCTCATCAACCTCGGCTTTTACGGGGAGCTGTTCGTAGCCACCCTGTACTTCCAGGAGATCAGGGGTTACTCCGCCCTGCTCACTGGGTTGGTCCTGCTACCCCAGATGGGAATGGCCGCCGTCGCCTCGACTTTGTCCGGGCGGGTCATGGCCCGCGCCGGTCCGCGCCTTCCGATGATCGTTGGGTTGGCTCTGGGGGGCGCCGGACTGCTCGGCTGGCTGATGGCCGGGGCTCACAGCTCCTATCTGCTGCTGGTCGCTCCCCTGGTGGCTACCGGCTTCGGGATGGCCTTCACCATGCCAGCCGCCACTGCCGCAGTCATGGGGGCCGCCCCCGACGAGCGCGGTGGGATCGCCTCGGGTGTCATCAATGCTGCCCGCCAGGTCGGTGGCGTCATCGGCATCGCCCTGTTGGGCGCTCTGGTCAGCCGACGAGCCACCTTCATCACCGGTCTGCACGTCGCAGTGATCGTCGGCGCGGCCGCCTTCTTCTTGGGCTGCGGACTCACCGTGGTGGCGGTGGACCGCCGGTACTCGGAGCGGCGCGTGCCTTGATGGTTCCGTCGTTGACGACGAGGCCATCGGAGGCGCGTCCATGCCGAGCGGTTTAGATTCTCACTATCAGCCCTAGAGACCATCAGTCCTAGAGATCATCAGTCCTGGAGAGGAGCAGTCATGAGCCACCCGGTCGTGCATTTCGAGGTCATGGGCAGGGATTCCGACAGGCTCGAGCGCTTCTACAGGGACACCTTCGGCTGGAAGATGGAGCCAGCCATGCCAGGCTACGCCATGGTGCACCCGGCCGGCGAGGGCGGCATCGCCGGCGGCGTCGGCGGCGGGGAGGGGGAGAGCCGGGTCACCTTCTACATCGAGACGGATGATCTCGGCGGCACCCTAAGCAAAGTGGAATTCCTGGGCGGCACGACGGTCATGGAGCCGACTGACGTTCCCGGGGGCCCAAGCATCGCCCTCTTCGAAGACCCCGAGGGCCACGTCATCGGGCTGGTGGAGGCTAGGCCGAAATAGCGCGGCCAACCAGCGGAGTCGCATCTACATATCGTCTACACTGGGTTTATGACCTCCCAGGGCACCACGACCGTTCGGGTACGTCGGCCGGACTCCGAACGCCTGCAATCGTTGGCCAGGAACCGTCGGACGACGGTCATCGACGTGCTTCACTCCGCCATCGACGCGTTGGAGCGCCAGGAGTTCTTGAGCGGCCTCAACGAGGACTACCGACGCCTGCGCGATGACCCGGAGCGGTGGCAGCAGTACCTTGCCGAGCGCGAGGAGTGGGATTCCCTGGCTTGATCTGGCGAGGGGAGGTCTATCAAGTCGATCTCGGCCGACCGGTAGGGCACGAGGCGGCATTCGTACGACCCGCCGTGATTGTGTCGGGTGACGGTTTCAACAATGGCCCCGGGGGCATGGTGGCGGTGGTTCCGATCGGATCGACCGCCTACGGGCTACGAAGTCACATCGAGCTCGAACCCGGCCCGAACGGGTTGGATCGCACATCGTACGCTCGATGTGACCAGCTTCGAGTCATCTCGGTCGCTCGCCTGATGTCCCGACGGGGAATGGCCTCCCTCGATCAGCTACAAGCGATCGACCAGGCCCTTCGCTTCTTCCTCGACCTGTGATGCGCCGGCCGGCACCCGGGTCACCCTGGGACAGGACGGGACTACTGGGCTGAGGGCCTTCGGCGCATTCCCAACCTGCATTTCGAGGTGGTGGGCGTCTACCGCGGGGTGGACACGCTGGTCATCAACTACCGCAATCAGAGGGGCAACCTGGTAAACGAAGTCCGTCTTTGACGGTCCCCTGAGAGTTCGCCTGCTGCTCATCTGAGAGACGGCCAGCAGCCAGATTCCGGTCACCTTGGGGTGCGAAGGTGGCACCGAGAGAGGCAGGTGATCAATGGTGACCACACGCCCAATTGTCATGCCGGGAGCAGCAAGGAGGCGCTCAGGGGCTCGGTACCATCGGGCTGGCGCCAGTGTCCTTCCCCCGTCGTTGTGTCAGGCCCTGGGCGAGCCGGCGCCCGACAACTTCGAGCCCCGTCGGATCGAGCACGTGGTCATCCTCATGCAGGAGAACCGGTCGTTCGACCACTACTTCGGCACCATGTCGGCGGTGCGAGGGTTTTCTGACCCGGCCGTGCTGACCCGTGAG
This sequence comes from Acidimicrobiales bacterium, assembly GCA_003244275.1. Classification (GTDB taxonomy): domain Bacteria; phylum Actinomycetota; class Acidimicrobiia; order Acidimicrobiales; family QHCF01; genus QHCF01. The sequence continues at coordinate 836 of QHCF01000058.1, read as the reverse complement.
GTCAAGGGAGTGCGGCACACGGTTTTCGGCCAGTTCGGCTACAAGCCAGGCACCGGCGTCGACCCGTCCGGCTACCTGGAGCCGTTCCGCCTGCTCAGTGACCCGCCGCTGAAGGACGGCCAGACCACCAACGACATCGCGCACGACTGGGCGACCCAGCACCGCAGCTGGCATGACGGGAATCTGGACCGGTTCCTCACCGCGCACCTGGCAGCCGATGGCGCTGAGAACGGTCCGCTGACCATGGGTTACATGACCCGCCAGGACCTCCCCTTCTACTACGCGCTCGCCGACGCCTTCACCGTCTGCGACAGCTACTTCTGCTCTGTGCTTGGCCCTACCGATCCGAACCGGGTCATGGCGATGTCGGGCACGATAGACCCGGACGGGAAGGCCGGCGGACCCGTCCTGCGCACCTATTACGATCGGCTTGCCGAGTACGGCAAGCTCCGCTGGCAGACCATGCCGGAACGCCTGCAGGCCGCCGGCACCAGCTGGAAGATCTACAACCATCCGCTCGCCGAGCTTGCCCTCAGTCCCATGCCGTATTTCAAGGCGTTCACCGACCCGTTCTCCATCACCGGATTCGAGCTGACCCGTAAGGCACTGACTCCGTGCTGGCCAGACGACTTCCACGAGGACGTGTCCCAAGGCCGGCTGCCTGCGGTGTCGTGGATCATCCCGCCGCTTGCCCAGTGCGAGCACCCGGCCGCGCCGCCCGAGTACGGGGAGCACTTCATCCAGGAAGTGCTGGAGTCGCTCGTGTCCAATCCGGCCGTGTGGGCGCAGACCGTGCTGTTCGTCGTGCACGACGAGAACGGCGGCTTCTTCGATCA
>QHCF01000151.1:5410-10700 GCA_003244275.1 Acidimicrobiales bacterium | reverse complement strand
CGTCGGCCAGCAGCGTGCCCAGGCCCCGCTCATAGTCGAACTCCACGACCGTGCCCTGGCCTCCTTCCAGGCTCGGCTCTCCGGTCACGTGACTCGGGTCACTGGACTCGGGTCACTGGACTCGGGTCAATGGACTCGGGTCAATGGACGATCTTGGACAGGGCCAGCTCCAAGATGTCGCTGGCCCCGCTGTCCTTGAGGGCTGGGATCAAAGTGTTGATGATGGCCTTGGGCACCACCGTGGTAACCGCGTAGCCGTCCTGGCCGAAGAGCTTGGCCACGGTAGGTGCCTTCATGGACGGCAGCTGGGCGACAACCGCATCGAGATCACCGGCCCCCACGTTGAGCATGACCAGGACCTTGCTCCTGGCGTCCAGCGCCCCTTCCAACAGCGTCTGGATCTGGGCCATGGCGTGGCGCTTGGACGGATCGGCGGCCGCTGCCGGATTGGCTACCAGCTCGGTGTGGGAGACCAGGAGGGTGTCCACGATGCGCAGTCCGGCGGCCCGCAGGGCGTTGCCCGTCTCGGTGATCTCCACTATGGCGTCGGCGATCTCGGGCACCTTGGCCTCGGTGGCGCCGTAGGACAGGCGCACATCGGCCTCCACTCCCCGCTCGGCCAGGAATCGCCTGGTCAGCTCCGGATACTCGGTTGCCACCCGGGCGCCCTTGGTCAGATCGGAGGCCGACCGCACCGGCGAGTCAGCGGCCACCGCCAAGACGACCCGGACCGGCCGGGCGCTGGCCCTGGAGTAGCTGAGGGGCCCGAGCGAGAACACCTCGGCGCCAGTCTCCTCGATCCAGTCCCTGCCGGTGACGCCCAGGTCGAACAGGCCGTCGGCCACGTAGCGGGGGATCTCCTGCGGCCGCAGGATGTGGACGTCCTCGATGCGAGGATCGTCCACCGACGCCCGGTAGTCGACCGCCGAGCTGCGCTCGACCGCCAGATCGGCGGCCGCGAACAGCTCCATGGTGGCCCGCTCCAGCGACCCCTTGGGCAGGACCAGGCGCAGCACTAGCGGACCGCGGTCGACGAGCGCTCTGCCTGCGGGAGACCTGCCGCCGCCGGGACGCCTGGCGCCGGGAGCTGGCGCAGGAGGTCGGCCATCTCGATGGCCGCCAGTGCAGCCTCGAACCCCTTGTTGGCCCTCTTGTCGGTCCCCTCGGTGACCCCCTCGGTGGCGGAGCGCTCCAGGGCCTGATCCAGCGTGTCGGTGGTGAGGACACCAAGGATCACCGGGACACCGGCGTCGAGCTGAGCCCGCTGGATGCCCGCCGCGCACTGGCCGGCCACCTGGTCGTAATGGCCGGTGGCGCCCCGGATGACCGCACCCAGGCACACCACCGCATCCACCTGGCCCGACCCCGCCAGCCGGGCGGCCACCAGTGGGAGCTCGAAGGCCCCCGGCGCCCAGGCCACCGTGACCGATGCCCGGTCGACGCCGTGGCCGATCAGACCGTCCCATGCCCCGGTCAGCAGGCGCTCGGTGATCGCCCCATTGAACCGGCTGCAGGCCAGGGCCACCCGCAATCCCTCTCCCCGCGGCTGACCCAGGTAGGTGGCCCCGGCCGGGATGGCCGAGGCGCTGGGTCGGTGCTGGCTGGCCGGGTCAGAGGACATCGTCGAGCCCCTTCAGCAGGTGGCCCATCCGCTCCCTCTTGGTCCGCAGGTACTTGATGTTCTCCGGGTTGGGAACCGACTCCAGGGGGACCCGCTCGACGATGTCCAGGCCGAAGCCTTCCAGGCCCCCGTACTTGGACGGGTTGTTGGTCAGCAGGCGCATGGTGGTGATCCCCAGGTCCACCAGTATCTGGGCGCCGATGCCGTACTCCCGGTTGTCCACCGGCAGCCCCAGGTCCACATTGGCGTCCACCGTGTCGCGGCCTTCCTCCTGGAGGCTGTAGGCCCGCAGCTTGTGGCCCAGGCCAATGCCCCGGCCCTCGTGGCCCCGCAGGTACACCACCACACCCATGTCGGCCGCAGCCACCAGGCGCAGGGCCGCCTCCAGCTGGCTGCCGCAGTCGCAGCGCAGAGACCCCAGGGCATCCCCGGTGAGGCACTCGCTGTGCACCCTCACCAATACGTTGTCCTCGCCCTGAACCGCTCCCCTGACCATGGCCACGTGCGTCTCGCCGTCCAGCACCGACTCGTAGGCGTAGCAGTCGAAGTCGCCGTGGATCGTCGGGATGCGGGCCTCGGCGATGCGCCGGACCAGTCGATCCTTTTGCCGGCGATAGCGGACCAGGGCGGCGATGGTGATGATGGCGAGCCCGTGGCAGGCGGCAAATGCTTCCAGCTCGGGCAGGCGTGCCATGCCGGTCTTGTCCTCGTTGACCACCTCACAGAGCACACCCGCCGGGTACAGGCCGGCCGCCTTGGCCAGATCCACGGCCGCCTCGGTGTGACCGGCTCTCTTGAGCACACCACCGGTGCGGTAGCGCAGCGGGAACACGTGGCCCGGGCGGGCCAGGTCGCCGGGTTTGGTGACCGGGTCGATCAGGGCAGCGATGGTCGCCGACCGGTCGGCTGCCGAGATGCCGGTGGTCGTCCCGTGGCGGTAGTCGACGCTGACGGTAAAGGCGGTGCGCTGCGACTCGGTGTTGGAGATGACCATGGGGGGCAGGTCGAGGTCGTCCAGGCGGTCGGCCAGCATCGGCACGCAGATGACCCCGGAGGTGTGGGCCAGGAAGAATGCCAGCTTCTCGGAGGTGGCGAACTCGGCCGCCATGATGAGGTCGCCCTCGTTCTCCCGATCCTCGTCGTCGACCACCACCACCATGTCGCCCCGCCCAAAGGCGGTGATGGCCTCCTCGATGGGCGCTAGCGGCATGGCTCAGACCTCATGTCGTCCGGCGAGTCGCTCGACGTACTTGGCTACCATGTCCGCCTCCAGGTTGACGCCGGCCCCGGCGGCGCGACGGCCCAGGGTGGTTACCGCCGCGGTGTGGGGGATGACCGCCACTGCGAAACGGTCGTCGCCGGCCTGGGTCACGGTGAGGCTCACGCCGTCGACAGTAATGGAGCCCTTTTCGATCACGTAGCGCATCACCCTGGCCGGGGCGGACACCACCAGGTCGGGGGCCGGCCGCTCGACCGTACCAAGGGCGTCCACGTGGCCCTGGACGAGGTGGCCGCCCAGGCGGTCGGCCAGGCGGAGGGGCCGCTCGAGATTCACCGAGTCACCGGGTCGGAGAGCGGCCAGGTTGGTGCAGGACATCGTCTCCTCCACCACGTCAGCCTCCCACCAGCCGCCACCTGCTCCAACCACCGTAAGGCAGCAGCCGTTGACGGCGATCGAGTCCCCGAGGGCGGTGTCCCCTTGGGCCAGGATGCGCGGCGCGTCGAAGGTTAGGCGACCGCCCTGACGGCTGCGGAGGTAGCCCAGCTCCTCGATGATGCCGGTGAACACGGTCAGCTGCCGTCCGGCCCTGCGGGTCCAGCGGGTACCGCTGGGGCCACGGGTGCCACTGGGGCCACGGGCGCCACGGGTGCAGCGGACGCCACGGGTGCAGCGACTGGCCCGGCTCCCGCCGGTGCCAGCTCGACACGGATGTCGTCACCCAGGCGCTCGAGCCCGATCAGCCGTCCCCGCCAGAGATCGGAAAGTGTCGGCGCGCCCGGGCCGGCGAACATGGCCACTCCGTCGTCTCCGCCGAACAGGGCGGAGGCCAGGTACACGACATAGCGGTTTACCAGACCGGCGGCATGGAAGTCGTGGGCCACCCGGGCGCCCCCTTCAACCAGGAGCTGCACCACGCCCTTGGCTCCAAGTTGTTCGAGGACGTCGCCGAGGTCACCCTGCATCTCCAGGGCCGGGTGAACGCGTGCTCCAACCGGGGCGTGTCCCAGCACCACCCGCATCGGCTGGCGGTCGGTCTCCCTGACCGGGCTCGCGGGGGCGAATCGGACGGTCAGTTCGGGGTCGTCTGCCCTGACGGTGCCCGCCCCCACCAGCACGGCGTCGCTCTCGGACCTGAGCCGATGGGCGTCGGCCCTCGCCGTTGCACCGGTGAGCCAGCGGCTGGTGCCGTCAGGAGCGGCGATGCGCCCGTCGAGGCTGGCAGCCAACTTGAGCACCACCCAGGGCCGTCCCGTTCGGCGGTGCTCCAGGTAGGGCGCCAACTGGGCGGCTATCGCGTCGGCTCCGACGCCCACCTCGACCTCGATACTGGCTCGGCGCAGCTGGTCAATACCCCGGCCCGACACCATCGGGTCAGGATCCTCCACCCCGACCACCACCCGAGCCACGCCCGCCTCCATGATCGCCGCCACACAGGGAGGAGTCCGCCCGGTGTGGGTGCAGGGCTCCAGCGTGGTGTAGAGAGTCGATCCCCTTGCCAGGGCCCCGGCCGCGGCGAGGCCGACGATCTCGGCGTGGGGACCGCCCGGCGGCGAGGTGGCACCCTCGAAGTGTTGGCCATCGGATGCCAGCACGACCGCGCCAACCCAAGGGTTGGGGGATGTGGTTGCTCTGACCATCGCCGCCAGCTCCATCGCCCGTCCCATGAGGGCCGCGTCGGTCGCCTGGTCAGCCGTGATCTTGCCTTTGCAACCGGTGCTGGGACACGGTCGGTAGCCCATTTTCCATCGAGGTCACCATCGATGCTATCGGACGGATTGTCGTCCCCAAGCCGCTGAGACGCGCTCGGCCTGTCTGCGGGATCCACCGTGGACATCTCGCGCTACGGTGCCGGGCTTCGGCTGATCCCGCCGGGCGTACGGCTCGCTTGGTGGAGGAGTCCGGGCTGCTACAGGCGGCTCGCAGGTCGGACCGCCCGATGGCACAGCCGGCTACCTGACGAGCTGGGCGAGCTCAGGGAGGGAGGTCACCGTATGCTCGGGTGGGCGGAAGTACTCGGGATAGGACTCGTCTTGCCGGTTGATCCAGCAGGTGCGCATGCCGGCGCGCGTCGCGCCGTCGATGTCCCAGGCGTGCACGGCGACGAGGAGCATGTCGGCGGGATCGGCCGAGCAGGTCCGTGCCGCGTACGTGTAGGCGCCCGACGCTGGCTTCCAGACGCCGGCGTCGTCGACCGACAGGAGGCGCTCGAAGTGCTGGCGGATGCCGGCGGTGGTAAAAAGGCGCTCGGCGACGTCGGTGGACCCGTTGGTAAGGGTGACGAGCCGGGCACCGCTCGCGGCGAGGGCCCGCACCCCGTCGGGCACGTCGGGATGCACCTCCAAGGAGAGGAAACCACCCATCACATGCTGAACCGCCGACTCAATGTCGGTGGCAAGCTCCACACCGGACAGGATGCTGCGCAGCGCGCCCGCGCCGAGGACGGCGAA
>QHCF01000151.1:0-5332 GCA_003244275.1 Acidimicrobiales bacterium | reverse complement strand
TGGCCGCCCACGCCGGCGCGCCGACGTCGACGAAGCGCCTGGCCATCGCCGCCATGTCGGAAAGGGTCTCGTTCACGTCAAAGACGACGACACCTGGGGTGCTCATGCCCCGTCCTTACCCGCTCGGCCGATCGACGGATCGAAGTTGGTCCACCACACCTCCCATGGCGCGATTTCGACAATCAATCTTCGACCTGAGGGTCGACTTCAGCTAATTGTGCCGTCTCGCGGAGGTACGAGTCTGCCGCCGCTGGGTCCGACATCAGCGGGTCGGCCTCCCGTGCCGGCGGGGGAGCCGGTCACCGATCCCGGCGCAGGAATCTGGCCCGGACCGGTGCGTGCGCAGGCCAGGTCGGCGCCTCTCGTGGCGGTTACCCCAGGAGCCGGCAGGGTGGGCGGAGAGAGAAAGGCCGGCCGGCTCCGAAGATCCACGAGGTCCAACAGGTTCGAGGCGTTGGCGTCCCGGTAGGTCAGTGCCCCCAGGTTCCACTTGGTCTCGACCAGCTTGAGTATGGAGGTGTGATCATGGACCACATGGGAGACGTACCCGGGGCGGGCGTAGGGGGAGACCACCACGCAGGGGACCCGGAACCCATAGCGGGCGAAGCCGTCGTAGCGCTGGTCACCGGGGACCTCCGGACCGATGGAGTCGGGCGCCACCGCCGCCGGCGGCGGAACGTGGTCGTACCAGCCCCCATGCTCGTCGTAGGTGTAGACGAGCATGGTCTTTGGCCATGCCGGCCCGCCCATGACGGCGTTGACGACCTGAGCTGTGAATTCCTCGCCGCGGGCGATGTTCTGGGGGTCCTCCTGCGAGGTTGCCGGTGCCCTCGTCCCTCCCCTGAAGCCGGAGAAGCGGGGGTCAACCAGGGAAAAGCCCGGAAGGCTCCCGGCCCGGGCGTCGCTGAAGAAGTCCGCTATCGGGACGACTTTATCCCGGTTGGCCGCCGCCAGCAGTGGAAAGAGATCGGCCGTGGGCAGGTCGCTGAAGTAGTTCTTCCAGCCGATGCCGTGAGCGGTCAGCCTTTCCAACATTGTGCCGTTCGGCGGATGGCTCCTCGCCCCCGGCAGGTCGTCGCGGACCTGGCCAAACGACGTGGCCGCCAGCAGGTACCGCCGGTTGGGAAAGGTGGGGCCCAGCAGCGAGGAGAAGTAGCGGTCCCCCACCGGGAAGGTGGTGGCCAGGCCATGAAGGAAGGGCAGTTCGTCACCCGTCCAGTAGCCCATGGCCACCGGGCCGCTGCCACTGCGAACGAAGCCGTCGTTGCGGCCTCGGTCGTACTGGACGTGGCTGTTGACCCAGCTCTGGTTGGGCTCGCCATCGAGCTGGCAGGTGGTCGGCATTCGAAAGGCATGCTGGGCCCGCCCGTCGGCATAGGGGTTCGAGGCCGTCGGCCGCCCGTCACTAGCCAGAGTGAGGCCGTCGGCCCCAGTGCGCCCCAGCGTCCCGAGGAAGTTGTCGTAGGAGTGGTTCTCCAGCATGAGCACCACGATGTGGTCGATCAGGGGAAGGGTGTCGGTGCCGGCCGGCAGCTCCGGATGTGGCAGGGTGCCCGGCTCGAGCGTTGGCAGGCCCGGCGCAGCCCGGCGTGATCCGACCCCAGACCGGCCGGCATCATGGCAACCGCTGGCCACCAGCCACGATCCAAGACCGGCTCCCGTCCGCAGGAACGAGCGCCGAGACAGGTGGCGATCAGACGATCCGGGCACTGCTCCCAGGGCCGAATCCCGGCCGGTCCTGCGCCCCCTGCGCCCCCGTCGGCCAATGCGTCATGCGCCGCCGGCCCCCCACTCGCCGGCGGCCGCCAGCACCGCCTGGCCCCCGGTGGCCGAACCCTCGGCATGGCGAAAGACAGCCGTCCCGGCCACCAGCACGTTGGCCCCAGCCTCGACGCAGGCCCGGGCATTGCTGGCATCGACTCCTCCGTCCACCTCCACCTCGGTGGCCAGGCCCTGACGCTCGATCTCGGCCCGCACCCGGGCCACCTTGAGCAGGGTCCGGGGGATGAGCTTTTGCCCGCCGTAGCCAGGGTTGATGGTCATGACCAGGGACAGGTCGCACATCTCCAGCACGTCGTCCAGGCACGACGCCGGCGTGCTGGGGTTGATGGCCGCCCCGGCCCGGCAGTCCAGCTCTCTGATCTTGGCCAGGCTGCGATGCAGGTGGGGGGACACCTCGTAATGGATGGTGATCCCATCGGCACCGGCCTCGGCGAAGGTCTCCAGGTGGCGCTCGGGATTGACGATCATCAGGTGCAGCTCGAGGGGAAGGTCGGTCTCCCGCCGCAGGGAGCGCACGGTGTCGGTGCCAAAGGTGAAGTTGGGCACGAACACGCCGTCCATCACATCGACGTGGAGCCGCTCGGTACCGCTGCCCTCCAGGCCGTGCACGGCATCAGCCAGGTGGCCGAAGTCGGCGGCCAAGAGGCTGGGGGCCAGGTGGATGGCCCCCTCACATGGAGTCCAACTCGATCGAGGCATCTCCTCATCATGGCAGGGTGCCAGCTGGGAGGCGAGCGCTCAGGGAGGACAGGGATCCGATTCCACTCTGCCCAATGGCCCAGCCATCAGGCCTGTGTTTCAGTCGTGGATCCTGGTGAGCCGCTTGCCGCACGGGCAACGTCGTGCTGTGCCCAAGGCAACCGGCGTCCGCGCCCGATACGCCTGGTACATGGTGAGCCGCTGGTCCTGAGGATGGCCCAGTAGCCAGCAGACCAAGCGCAGACGGCGCCAATCCAGACGGCGAAACAGCCATCGCCTCAATGACTGGTTGGCTGGTCGGCCAGGAGGGCCAGGGCGTGGGGTAGCACGTCCACCACTGCCTCCAGGCACTCGACTGCCCCGCCCGGGGAACCGGGGGTGTTGATCACAATGGACCGTCCCATGGTGCCGGCCACGCCGCGGGAGAGACGCCCCAGCGGATTGACGCCCCGCATGGCCTCGGCCAGGCCTGGGGCCTGGCGGTCCAGCACGGCGAGGGTCCCCTCAGGCGTGAGATCCCGCGGCGAGAATCCTGTCCCCCCCGTCGTCACCACCAATCCCTCGAAATTGGTCGTCAACCGCCGGACCGCCTCGCCCACGCTGGCGATTCCGTCAGCCACCTGAAGCTGGTCGACCACTTCGAATCCGGCCCGGCTCAGGCTCTCTGCCAGGGCCTGCCCCGACCGGTCCTCCCGGTGGCCGGATACCACTCCGTCCGAGACGGTGAGGACCTTGGCCTGCAGGGTCACCGGGCTTTGCTCAGCCGGAGCAGGTAGAGGCCGTCGGTCCCGGCCGCCTGGGGCACCAGGAGGGCGCCCCTACCCAACCGGGCCCAGGGCGGTCCGGGGACCGGCGCAGCCACCAGCTCAGGGTGGGCCGAGACCAGCCACTCGTCCACCCTCAATGTCTCGGCCGAGGTCAGGGTGCACACGCTGTAGGTCACCGTACCTCCGAGACGCACGAGCCCAGCCGCCTCCTCCAGGAGCTGACGCTGGAGACGGGCCAGGCGCTCGACGTCGGCCGGCTCTATGCGCCAGCGGGCGTCCGGGCGACGGCGCAGCACACCCAGCCCCGAGCAGGGAGCATCCACCAGCGCGGCGTCCAGAGAACCTGACCGTAGGGGTGCCCGGCGGCCGTCGGCCACCACCGTGGCCAGGTTCTCCAGCGCTAGCTTGCGAGCGTGGCCCCGGACCAGAGCGGCTCGCGCCGGGCGGATGTCGGCCCCCACTACCAGCGCCGGGGCCTCGGGCGACGAGGCCATGAGGGTGGCCTTGCCTCCCGGGGCGGCGCACAGGTCAGCCACCCGGTCGCCAGTCGCCACGCCGACCAGCTCGGACACCTGCTGAGAGCCCATGTCTTGTATGTAGCCATCCTCCCTCTCGGTGACTGGGGGCGCCTCGTTCATCTGGGTCAGGGCGGCCAGGGCGTTGGCTCCTCCGAGGTCGGCCACCAGGCGCTCCACCACCCAATCGGGATAGCTGAGCCGGGTGGCGACATCAGGCCAGGGTCGAGGCGCCACAGTGGCTACCTTGCGCAGGACGGCGTTGACCAGGCCCCGGGCACGCTTGGGCGTCTCGTCCACTGTCTCGGAGACGGCGGCGTGGGCGGGAGTACCAGCCATGGCCAGCTGATAGGCGCCCAGCCGCAGGGCGGCTCGCACCACCGGCTCCACCGGACGGGTCAGGTGGGCGTCGACCAGCCAGTCGCAGGCCCGCCGCATGCGGGTGGTGCCGTAGGTGAGCTCGGTGGCAAAGGCCCGGTCCCGCCGGGACAACCCGCTGCGAGCCAGCAGGCCGGGCAGCACCAGGTTGGCGTAGGCCCCCTCGTCGATGCGGGCCAACGCCTCCAGGGCCACCCCCCTGGCGGTGGCTGACGGCGGCCGGGCCGAGGGTGGCTGGGCCTTGGGCTGCCGGGGCGAGGGTGGCCGGGCCTTGGGCTGCCGGGGTGTCGGGCGGCCCGAGGACTGCCGGGGCGCCGCATCGGCCCCGCGCCCGCCTGGCTCAGCGGTTCTGTGACCGCTGGTGCGCGTATGACTCATCTGACGGTCACAGATGATCCCGCATCTGGCGCTGCGCTGCCGCGTCCGCACACCTGTGACCGCTGGCGCGCGTATAGCTCATCTGGCGGTCACAGATCGCCGGGAATCCGGGTGGGGCGTCGGCTGGGGAAGTACGCCTGGCTGTTGCATGTCGCCCGACGGTCAACTGCCGTCGCCTCCAGGAGTCCGGCCCAGGAGCTCGCCCGGCTTCGGACGGGCACCCCGACGCCAAGCATCAGCGGCCAGGGCAGCCCGGCCCTCGGGCTGAACCTCGACCAGCTCCAGCCCGCCCTCGCCGGTGGCCACCACCAGCCCGTCCAGGCTCCCCGGAGCGACCGGGCCACCATTCCCAGGCACGCCATCAGGCGCGACAGACCAAACCCGGTCATCGACCAGCCCGGCCCTGCGAACCCGCAGCCGGCGCCCGCGCCAGGTGGTCCACGCGCTTCCCAGACGCACCACCCGGAACAGCTCGCAAGCCGGTCGGGACCAGTCCAGCTCCAGCTCAGCCGGGTTGACCTTGGCCGCGTAAGTAGCCTCCCCGACCTGGGGCAATGCCTGCCCCAGCCCGGTCGGTCCGTCGGCCAGAGCATTCACCAGCATCTCGGTACCGATCGCCACCAGGCGCTCCCGCAGCTCGTCCGCCGTCCCCTCGGCCCCGATGGCCACCGAGCGGGAGCGGTAGACGGGCCCGGTATCCAGCCCCTCCTCCAGGGCCATCAGGCACACCCCCGTCTCGGTATCCCCAGCCAGGATGGCCCGTTCGACCGGCGCCGCCCCCCGCCACCGGGGCAGCAGCGAGAAGTGCAGGTT
>QHCF01000061.1 GCA_003244275.1 Acidimicrobiales bacterium | reverse complement strand
CACCAGCCCTCCCGCCCGAGGCCCCCGGCCTGCCGGCCCGTCGGTCGGACCGGGTATCCAGCATCGATGCCAAGCAGGGGGCGGCCAGCCCGGCCACCGCTGCCAACTCGATCACTCGGGCCGCCTCGACCTCAGTGCGGCCGGTGGTCTTGGCTGCTCGGCGGACCTCTCGTACGCCGATGCCCCCCGCCTTGAGCAGCTTGGGGGCCGTGTCGCCCCAGTCGTTGAGGATGGCGGCGACATCGCCAACCAGGCGAAGGGCCTGCTCGGCCGCCGCCCTGTCCACCGCGTCGGCCCCGACCGGGGACACGGCCACCTCCGGGGTGGCCAGCGCCAGGTCCGGGAATGGCCGGCCGCCGCGCAGGCACACGGCCACCTCCCGAGGCATCACCAGGCTGTCCCAGCTGAGCGGCACGACCAGGCCACGGTTGGCCAGCCAGCCCAGTGGGGTCCGATCGGCCAGGTGGTAATGGCCGTAGGGCGAGTACGTCACCGGCGGCCCAACGGCGAGCTGATGTGCCAGGTCAGCGGCCTGGGGGGGCGCCTCTTCCACCAGCCGCTGGACCAGGTTGGCGTCCGACAATGCGGCGGTGATGCCGGCCAGCACCTGGTTCTTGGAGATCCGGCTCTTGGGGATCCGGCCCTTGGGCGCCCGGGCCTTGGGCGACCGGCCCTTGGCGGGCGCCCCGGGTGTACCGGCATCCGCCGACGGTGGGTCGAAGCCGAGCTGCTCGCCCAGGCTCACGAGGGTGCCAACCGGTTGGGATTTGAGGAGGGCCTCGGCCGGCGGCCCCAGACCGGCTGGATAGCGCACCTGGGCCAGCACCGGCAGAAGGCGCACCTGGTCACCCTGGCGAAACAGCAGGGCCCTCTCCGCCAGCCGGTCCAGCGGCTCCTCCAGCTGGTTGGTATCACTTGGGAGGTCCAACAGGGCCACCAGGCGACCGATGGTAGTTGGCTGCTCCAGGAGGCAGAGGGCCTCGGTCAACTGGCAGCATCCCAGGTCCAGGTGGGAGAGGCAGTCCTGCACACTGGGACCCGATGCTGCTCGGACGCCAAGTTGAGCCAGGTTGTCAGGGGCCGGTGTACTCAGATCAGGGCGCAATGTGAGCAGGCGCTCCAGCCGATCGTCGTCCCACTCGGCCAGGGTGTCGGCCAGCGAGAACTCGTGCCTGGCACTCGTTGAGGGTCTTGTCGCCTGGGCGAGGTCGGCTGCCTGGCTACCTGGCTTGGATCGGGCCATCGAGCACCTCCAGGGTGAATCCACGGCGGGCTTGACCGTCCGACCATAGCGGGGCCGGTCCGCCAGGTGTGGGACCTCGAGTGGGACCTCGACTCTGCGGCGTCCTAGACTCTGGACGTGCCCGCCAGGTCAGGCCGCGTGCTTACCGTCCCCAATGCCATCTCGGTGGGACGACTGGGCTGCGTCCCAATCTTCCTCTGGTTGTTGTTCAAACGGCACGACCGGGTTGGCGCCGCCTGGCTGTTGGCTGGCCTGGGTGTCACCGACTGGGTGGACGGCTGGATCGCCCGTCGCTTCGACCAGGTCTCGGAGTTGGGCAAGGTGCTTGACCCAACCGCCGACCGGGTCCTGTTGGTGGTGGGGATCGCCGCCATCATGGCCGACGGATCCGCTCCCATGTGGGTGGGGGAGGCGGTGGTGGCCCGAGAGCTGTTGGTGGCCGGCACCGCCGTTACCCTGGCCGCTCTGGGTGCGGACCGCATCGACGTCATCTGGGCCGGCAAGGCCGGGACCTTTGCGGTGATGATCGCCTTCCCCCTGTTCCTCATCGGCCACGCCAACATCTCCTGGCGCCGCCAGGCCATGGCGGCGGCATGGGTCTGGGCCCTGCCCGGCCTGGCCTTGGCCTGGTACTCGGTGGTCCGCTACGTCCCGCTGGCCCGCAATGCCCTGGCCAGCGGCCGAGAGCGCAGCGGTCAGGCCTCTAGCGGCCCCAGCGGTCGGGCCTACCGCTGGCGGTTGGGGAGCGCCACATGAAGGCGGTGATCATGGCCGGAGGGGAGGGCACACGCCTGCGCCCTCTCACCTCCCGGCAGCCCAAGCCCATGATCCCCATCGTCAACCGACCCATGATGGAGCACATCGTGCTCCTGCTCAAGGAGCATGGCTTCGACGACATCGTGGTCACGGTGGCGTTCATGGCCAATGCCATACGGGCATATTTTGGTGACGGCTCCGAGATGGGGGTGAAGCTCTCGTACGCCACCGAGGAGACCCCTCTGGGCACGGCCGGCTCCGTCCTCAATGCCGCCGACCAGCTGAATGAGCCCTTCCTGGTTATCTCGGGGGACGTGCTCACCGACATCGACCTGTCAGCCGTGTGGTCCTTCCACCAGGAGCGGGGAGCCATGGCCACCATCGCCCTGGCCGCCATGGAGGACCCGTTGGAGTTCGGCATAGTCATCACCGCCGAGGACGGCTCCATCGAGCGCTTCCTGGAGAAGCCCAATTGGGGCCAGGTCTTCAGCGATACCGTCAATACCGGCATCTACGTGCTGGAGCCCGAGATCTTTGACCACATACCAGGTGGTCGAAGCGTCGACTTCTCAGGAGAGGTCTTTCCCGCCCTGTTGGCCGCCGGCAAGCCGCTGTATGGCTTCGTCGCCCAGGGTTACTGGGGAGACGTCGGGACGGTGGAGGGCTACGGCCGGGCTCACCTGGATGTCCTCGACGCCAAGGTCAAAGTGGACGTGCCGGGCTTTCGGATTCGCAATGACGTGTGGCTGGGAGAAGATGCCGAGGTGGACCCGTCGGCCCGCATCGACGGACCGGTGCTGATCGGGGATCACTGTCGCATCGGCCCTGGCGCCCACCTGTCGCAGTACACCGTGCTGGGGGCCAACGTGCGGGTCGGGAGCAACTGCTTCCTGGAGCGGGCCATAGTCCACGAGAACAGCTACCTGGGCCCAGCCGTGCGCCTGCGGGGGGCGGTAGTCGGGCGCTCGTGCGACCTGCGCCGGGGCGTGGCCTGCGAGGACGGAGTGGTGCTGGGCGACGAGTGCTTCGTCGGCGAGCACGCCCTCATCAACCCCGGTGTCAAGGTCTATCCCTCCAAGGAGGTGGAGGCCGGAGCGGTGGTCAACACCTCCATCGTGTGGGAGTCAAGGGGCGCCCGTCAGCTCTTCAGCCCCCTCGGCCTGGCCGGCCTGGCCAACGTGGACGTAACTCCTGAGCTGGTGGTGCGGGTGGCCATGGCCTATGGCACGACCCTGCCAAAGGGCTCCACGGTGACCGCCTCGCGCGATCCCAGCCGGGCCGCCCGGGTCCTCAAACGAGCGGTGGTGGTGGGCCTCAACGCCGCCGGGATCAACGTCGACGACCTCCAGGCGGCCACCGTCCCCGTGACCCGCTACCAGATCCGCAGCGGCTCGGGCCAGGGCGGGATCACCGTGGGCTTGGCCCCCGGCGACCCCCAGTCGGTGGTGATCCGCTTCCTCGGCCAGAATGGGATCGATCTGGACGAGGGCGCCCAGCGCAAGATCGAGCGGTCTTTCGCCCGGGAGGACTTCCGCCGGGCCCTGGCCGGTGAGATCGGCGACATTGGCTTCCCGCCCCGTGCCTACGAGCAGTACACGGCGGCCATGATGGCCAGCATCGACCTGACCGCCGTGCGCCGGGCCCGCTTCAAGGTGGTGCTGGACTACGCCTACGGCCCGGCCAGCTTCGTGATGCCCAACGTGCTGGCCAAGCTGGGGGCCGAGGTCCTCACCGTCAATCCCTACGCCTCCACGTCTGAGGCCATCGGCTTCGAGCTGGGTAGCCATGCCGACCGGGTGGGGGAACTGGTCAGAGCCTCTGGAGCCCATCTCGGGGCGGTCATCGATCCCGATGCCGAGCGCCTGCGCCTGGTGGACGACACCGGCCACGTCCTGTCGGACGACGAAGCCCTCCTTGCCCTGCTGACCCTGGTGGTGGACACGACCGCCGATGCCACCGTGGCCCTGCCGGTGGCCGCCAGCCAGGCCGCCGAGGCCATCTGCGACAGGGCCGGTGCCCACATCGTCTGGACCAAGCTGTCGGCCGCCCATCTGATGGAGGTGGCATCCCGGGACGACGTCACCTTCGCCGCCAGCCGCGACGGTGGCTTCGCCTTCCCGGTCTTCCTGCCCGCCTACGATGCGGCCGCCACCCTGGTGAACCTGATGGCCCTCATGGCCGCCACCGGGTTGCGCCTGTCCAAGCTGGTGGCCCAGCTGCCCACGGTCCACATTGCCCGCCAGGACGTCCCCACTCCCTGGGAGCACAAGGGGCTGGTCATGCGCACACTGGTGGATGCCATGTCCGAGCGGGAGCTGATTTTGGTGGACGGGATCAAGGTGATCGAAGACGGCGGTTGGGCCCTGGTGCTGCCCGATCCGGTCGAGCCGGTGAGCCACGTCTGGGCTGAGGCGCCGTCGCAGGCCGAGGCCGAGGCCCGGGTGGCCGATTATGCCAACCGGCTGCACCAGCTCTTGAGCTGATCCCGCCCGGCGTTCATCTTTGGCAAAAAGGGGCCTGTACCTACCCACGTCCTGCCCCCACTCCCAGCTGACCGGTGTCACTGCGGGAGGGGTCGGTACAACGAGGACCGCTCGGCGCCCCAGGCGCCCAGCAGGTGACGAGAGAAGCGTTCCTCGGTGGCCATGATGGCCCGTGCGCCAAAGGCAATGTCCCCCGAGATGGCCGGCTCGGCCCGGGCCAGGCCCCCGGCGAGGGTCTCCCTGGCCAACACCTGGTGCACCGCGTCGGCGGTGACGTGGACGTCGTAGAAGCGAGTGGCCTCGGGGCTCATGCCCAGCCGGCGCAGTCCGTGGCCATAGGCGGTGTTGGGCCCCACAGAGGCCATCTCGAAGATGGCCAGGTGGCCGACCAGCGCTCCCCGCCAACGACGGTGCAGGCCCAGCAGTGAGATCAGGTTCACGGTGGTGAGGGTGACCGCAGGTACGTGCCCCAGGTAGGCGCCGTAGTCGGGATCCAGGTCGAGGGCCAGGAGGGTCTCGGCGAACAGCGACGAGTGCATGTCGAAGCTGTCGCCCCGTCCGTACTCGTCACACTGGATGGCCACCAGGGCGGCCTTGGGCGGTCCGCTCAGGCGCGGAAGGGCCCAGCTGTGCGGATCCGCCTCCTTCAACTGATAGGCCGAGCGGTGCACCGCGAACTCCCGAAACTGATCGATGGTCCCAGTGTCTCGGAGGTAACCCGAAAGGGACGGGCCGCTGCCCCGGCCGAGGAGATCAACCAGGTACCCCTCTACATCGGTACAGGGGGCGGGCGGCCCAACCACGTGGAACAGGGCTTGGATAAATCGATCCTCGAGTGATCGGCGCAGAGCCAGTAGCGAGGGCTCCCACTCCCAGGTGGCGTCAACGCCCGCCCATCCTCGGTAATGCAGCTCGTAGCAGAGGTAGAGGGCCAAAGCGGCGTCGTCCCCCAAGAGGGCGTCGTCGGTGGAAGCAGGGGCTGGGCCGAGCGAGTGGGGCGGCTGCACCAGGGAGTCAAAGAGGAACTGGCTGACCGCACCGCGGGGTTCGGGAAGGTAAGGCTCTGGGTCAGTGAGTGACGGCCGCGCCGTACCGGCCTCCGTGAACGTCATCGGACGATTCTACAACGGTGAGTCATCCCCCTGGCTGGGTGGACCCACCCAGATGGTGGGGAGAGTGGCGGCGGTGGTGTTAGATGGGTGATGCCCTTCGACCACCTGCTGCCCGGTGACCATGACGCGGCGTCCTATGGGATTCGCATTGCCGACGACTACGACGCCATCTACGACGGGCTCTTCGACACCGAGGGTGCGGTGGCACGCCTGGCCGAGTTGGCCGGAGACGGGCCGATCACCGAACTCGGCGTTGGAACTGGACGAGTGGCCATCCCGTTGTCGGAGCGAGGGTTCGAGGTCCACGGCATCGACGGGTCCGCCGGCATGTTGGAACTCCTGGCCGCCAAGCCGGGTGGTGACCGGATTCACCTCAAGTGTTGCGACTTCGCAGATGTGAGGCTGGCTGAGGACTGCTCACTTGTCTTCCTCCTGGTCAATACCATCTACGCTCTTGCGAACCAAGAGGCCCAGATTCACTGCTTTTCCAATATCGCCAGTCAACTGGCCCCTGGGGGCCGATTCGTGGTCGAGGCGTGGGTTCCCGACCCACCTCGCGCTGGCGAGCAACGGGTCCGACCCCGCCGGCTGGCCGCCGGCCTGACCGGCCTGGTGATCGAGGAGCACGACCCGGTGGCCCAGACGTTGGCCACCACCCAGGTCGTGCTGGCCGATGGGGCCAAAGTAAAGACCTTTCCCGTTGTCCACCGCTATGCCTGGCCGAGCGAGCTCGACCTGATGGCTCGCCTGGCCGGACTGTCGCTGGAGCACCGGTGGAGCGATTGGCAACGCAGGCCGTTCGATACCCGCAGCTCGGACCACGTCTCGGTTTGGCGCAAGGAGTAGCCGCCGGCCCCGGCCTCAGCTCATAGGGGGAGCGGCTCCTCTAGTGAGGCGAGCACCCAGTCCGCTCCGCCCGCCCGGAGCTGGTCGGCGTCGAAATTGTGGCTGGCCACTCCCACACAGGCCATGCCGGCGGCGTGGGCTCCCTCCACGTCATGGGGAGTGTCGCCGATCACCATGCACTGGTCGGGGGAGAGGGGCTCGCCATAGACGACGGCCGCCCGGCGCAGGGCGGTGCGGGTCAGCTCGCCGCGGTCAGTCGAGTCCGAGCCGTAGCCCCCGAAGGAGAAGTAGCGATTGAGCCGGGCCCGGTGCAGCTTGACGTGGGCCGCGGCCTCGACGTTCCCGGTGACCAGGCCCAGCAGGTAGCCCTTCTCGATGAGCCTGGGCAGCAGCTCCTCGACGCCGTCGAGCACGCGGTAGCCCTCGGACTCGGCCACTGCCGCGTGCAGGTAGTGCAGGCGTCGCTCCAACAGCTTGGCGAACTCGGCCCGGCTGGGTTGGCGATGCAGGACAGCCTCGAAGGTGCGCCGGCCCACATCGGGATCGGTCATGCCGGTGTCGGTGAACTCCCCGATGTCGGCCGGGACGCCGTACAGCTCGTCGAAAGCCTGGCGCCAGGAGGTGGCTCCGGCCCCGCCCGTGATGATGAGGGTGCCGTCGATGTCGAACAGGATGGCGATGTGCTCAGCCGGCATGACTCATGGCCTCCGGAGGGTGGTAGTCAGGGCAAGGATTTTCTCGATCTGCTCGTCCTGGGCCTCCAGGTGCGCCTGTATCTGCAGCGACGTGTGCAGTACCGCGTCGGCATCCTCGTAGGTCGCCTCCGAGCGCTTGTCGGAGGCCGCGCTCTGTATGTTCTGGCCGACGATGATCACCGAGAGTAGGACCAGCTGGAGGAAGATCGTCGATACCCACAGCGTGTACTGCGTCACCTTGGGCCCGATCAGCCCGGGGAAGCCGGTGGTGGCGATGAGGGCAAAGGCGTAGGCGCACCACATGGTGCCCACCACCCTGGTGATCCTCACCGCCACGGCCGCGTTTAGGCGGCCGAGGCGCCGGTGGTGGGCAGCTGATCGGCCACCTTGACGGCTGTTTGGTGTTTGCGTTGCTCTATATGGGGATGGATGACATGGGTGAAGGTCTGGGACATGGGGCAAGGATGGCACCCCTCGGTGGGAGGCCGGGAAGATGAGCGACCTACCCTACGATCCCGGCCATGGGATCAGTCACGGGTGAGGGCGGGGTCATCGGCACTCTGGTTGGCATATTCGTGACTGCCGAGGCCACCGGCGCCCCCCGGGCCGTCCAGTGGGCTCGCGCTGTGCCTGGAAAGGGCCTGGAAGGCGACCGCTACTTCGCGGGAACGGGCACATGGTCTTATCAGCGGAGACTGTGGAGCGACCTCACCCTCATCGAGGTCGAGGCTGTCGAGGAGGCAGCCCTCCACGGGCTATACATCGACCCTGGTGAGACGCGACGCAACCTGGTCACGTCCGGCATCGCCCTGATCGACCTGATTGGCTGCCGGCTGCGGATCGGCGAGGTCGAGATCGAGGGTGAGCGGCCCTGTCATCCCTGCGGCCACCTGGACCGGCTCACCGGGCAGCCGGCCAAGGCCGGCCTGGCCGGTCGGGGCGGCCTGCGAGCCCGGATCTGTACAGGGGGCATCTTGCGAACCGGCGATCCACTGGTGGCGCGCCTCTCCGGAGCAGTGTCGTGAACGAGCCGAGGGGACAGGTCGTGCTGGTCCGCCACGGGGAGACCGACTGGAGCCGGGCCGGCCGCCATACCGGGCGCACTGACATCCCTCTCGACCAGGCCGGTCGCCACCAGGGCGCCCGGCTGCGGGAGCACCTGGCCGGCCGAGGCTTCGCCAGGGTGCTCACCAGCCCCCTGTCTCGGGCCGTCGAGACCTGTGAGCTGGCCGGCCTGGCTGAGGGAGCTGAGAAGCTCGATGACCTCCAGGAGTGGGACTACGGCGCCTGTGAGGGACAGACCTCGGACCAGATACGGGCCCACCGACCGCAGTGGTCCCTGTGGGACGACGGTGTACCCGAAGGTGAGACGCTCGCCGAGGTCGCAGCCCGGGCCGACCGGGTGGTGGCCATACTCCGAGGCACCGGCCCTGCCCCGGTCGGCGATGTGGCGGTGTTCGCCCACGGCCACCTGCTGCGAGTGCTGGCGGTGCGCTGGATGGGGTTGGACCCGGCGGTGGGGCGGTGCCTGGCGCTGTATGCCGGCTCCCTCAGCACAATGGGCTGGGAGCACGCCCAGCCGGTTGTGGTCTCCTGGAACTACGTTTCTCACCTCATGCCCGGTCGGTCGGGATTCAGCCCTCCGGGCTGACGGTTGACCGGCCGACGAGGGGCGATGACCACGCCCTCCAGATGACGTCGGGGCCCGCTCCAGGGTGCGGGGGTGGCCAGCACCCGGTCGGCCAGGCGGTAGACGATGGCCTCGTAGTTGACTCGCCAACCCCGAAAATGGGGCCATGCCTCCTCGGGCCCCCGCTCCATGGCGAAGCCGCAGGCGCCCAGGCGGTCCAGCGCCTCGACGAACTCCTCGTAGGAGAGGCCGATGGGATGGTTGGGGTCGGGGTCGGGGTCATGATCCAGGCCCAGCGTGGCGGCGATGCTGCGCAGGCAGCTGAACCCCATGCGCAGGCACAGGCGCGCGTCGGAGGGGGCCGCCTGCGGGCTCACGGCCAGGTAGATGGCGGCCGAGTCCAGCACGGCCAGCAGGCTCACCACCCAGGAGTAGTAGGGCTTGGGTGAGCGGAAGTACAACAGCACCGGATAGGTCGTGTGGCTCTCGGAGACCTCCGCCGCCCAGCGCTCCCAGTCGGCATAGAACGCCGGCAGCTTGTCCACGATCCCAACTAGCTGATGGCGAACCAGCACCTCCGGGCCCCAGGCCGGCACGCCGGCCCGGCTCTCCATCATGGTGACCAGCGCCTCCCGCCGGTTGAAGGCTCCGTACAGCGTGGGCAGGTAGGCGATCTGGAGAGCCACCACCCCCAAACCGGTGGCGGCGGCCAGATAGTCCACGGCCGAGAGGGCACCGTGCCCACCGGCAAAGCCGAGGGTGAAAACCGAGGAACCCCCTTCCCGCAGGGCCTCGCCGAACGAGCTGGAGAACGGCCACAGCACCAGGGCGTAGCCGATCACCGCCCGTATGAGCCAGGAGACAAGCAGTACCAGCAGGGCCAGGGGGGCGGCCCCGGACAAGAGCCGGTCCTTGCCCTCGAAGCTGGAAGACCACCGGCTGGCGGCCACGAAGGCCTGCCACGTGAGGCGCACGGTCGGGCTGGACCGACCCCGCCCCGGCGCCCGGGGAAGCACCAGGCTGCGAAACACGTCGGCCAGGGTTGCCCCGATCACCACCAGCCCAACGGCGAAACCGACCCAGCGCAGCGCTGTCACCCCGGTAGGGTGCCACGAAAATGATCCTCTCCCACACCTACGCCGTCCCCACCCTCTGGTCGGTGCGAGTCAGTGACGCTGGCCTGGACGGGGAAGCGCTGAGCTGGTGAACCGGCTGCGCCTGGCCTGGGACCGGGCTGGGGACTGGCTGGTGGCCTCTGACCCGGGGCGGTTGCGCCTGCAGATGGCCGTCGGCACGGTCCTGACCCTGGCCGTGACCCTGGGCGTGCTCTACCTGCTGACCAAGGCCACCGGCCAGCCGTTGACGGTGGCCCTGCTGGGCGTGGTGATCGCCATGCTGTCCGCGGGCGCGGTCAATGACCCTGACCCGCATGTGCAGCGCCTCACCACCTTGCTGATACCGCTGCCGGCGGCCGAGACGGTGCGGCCACCTATGGCCCAATGGCCCGGGACCTGCCAGGCATGCTGGTGTCGCTGCGTGGCGTCGACCAGGCCGTGATGGCCCTGGCCCGAGATGTGGGGGCAGCTCAGGAGGAGATCGATCCGGTCGCCGTCAGGCCCTGACCGGGCTGGCTGCTCCCTGGGAGCGGGCCACCATGTCGGCGAGAGTGAAGGAGCTCAGATGGGTACGCATGTGCTCAGCCATCTCGGACCACACCGCCAGCAGGATGCACTGGCCCTCGTGATCGCAGGCCCCATCTTGATGAGGGCGGCCGAAGTCGCCGGCCACGATGGGACCGTCGACCGCGCTGACGATCTCTGACAGGGTGATCTCCCGGGGCGGCCGGGCCAGCACGTAGCCTCCTCCGACGCCCCGCTTGGAGCGGACCAGTCCAGCACCTTTGAGAGCCAGGAGTATCTGCTCGAGGTAGGGCTGGGGTAGCCCGGTGCGCTCGGCAATGTCCCTCACCGACGTGGGCCCGATGCCTCCGCCGTGAAGGGCGAGGGAGAGCAGTGCCCGGCTGGCGTAGTCACCCCTCGTCGAGACCTTCACGACCCCATGGTACGGCCAGTTTGCTCATGGGCAACGCAGGAGTGCTGCGGGGATA
>QHCF01000025.1 GCA_003244275.1 Acidimicrobiales bacterium | reverse complement strand
GGCAGCCAGGTCATCGACGTCGGTGTCAACAGCTGAGGTGTAACCTGCAGGGGATCCGGGTATGGCCTCGACATAAGGCCATGAGGACGAAGGTCGGTACGGATCCAACCGATGAGCAGTTCGTCCCGTAGTCACCTATCAATGCCACGGTGACATGTCGGTCGGGTGCCGCGTGTCGACCATGCGACAGGCATAATGGATTGTGATGTCCTCAACTCGAACAGTGCACACCACCGTGTACGCCGAACTCGGTCACCCAGAGCGCCCCAGTGAGGGCTTGACGGCGGGAACGCGGCCCCCAGTAGGCCCGATTGCACTCCTCCGAATCTGCGGTGACATACGTGTTGGGATACGATCTGCCGGTGTTGGCCCATCCGTCACTTCCCGCCGAGTCGCAGTTGCTTGCTTATGGCAGGACCCTCTGGCGACGTAAATGGGCAATTATTCTCGTCACCGTGGTTGCTACCTTGGCGGCGGTGGCGTTTGCCAAATTGCAGACCCCGATCTACCAAGCCACCGCCACGCTGCTGATCCAGCCCTCGGCCAGTGGTCAGGCAGCGGGCGCATCAAGTGCCACCGTCAACATCAATGACGAGATCCAGCAACTTGAGGGCACCCCGGTTCAGGCCTTGGTTCGCGAGCGGATCGGAGCCGCGCCACCCGTCGCCGCTACCGCCGTACTCAATACCGACACCATCGTCGTGGCGGCCACTAGCACGGACCCAACACGAGCCGCCAAGGTGGCCAACGCCTACGCCCAAGCGTACATCGACCAGCGTCGCACCGAGGCTCTGACCGGCGCGGCGGCCGCCACCAACGACCTCCAGTCCAAGATTGGCCCACTCCAGACCCAGATCAACATGCTGCAGGCGGCGGGAAGCAGGAGCTCCATCACCAGCCAAGCCCAGCTGACCTCGCTGCTCCAGCAGCAGAGCCTGCTGGAGCAACAGATAACTACTCTGCAGTTGGCCTCTGCCCTCAATGCCAACTCCGTCACGATCATTCACCCAGCGACCGTGCCGAGGGCGCCATCCAGCCCCAGCTTGCTGCGGGACGCGTTGTTGGGTCTGGCTGCCGGCCTGGTGTTGGGTATCGCCCTGGCCTTTCTCCGCGAACGCCTGGACGACACCATCACCACCAAAGAAGACGTTGGCTCGGCTGCACCTGGGCTCCCGGTGCTGGGCCTGATCCCCGACGTGGCGGCCTGGAAGGACAAGAGCAAGCCCGAGCTGGCGTCGGTCACCCACCCACAGTCGGCGGCTGCCGAGGCCTACAAGAGCCTACGCACCTCCGTGCAGTTTCTCGGCCTGGACCGCCCCCTCCGCAGTCTTCAGGTAACCAGTCCCAAGAGCTCCGAGGGGAAGACGACAACTCTGGCCAACCTGGCGGTCGCCCTGGCGGGGGCGGGTCTGCGAGTCGCCGTCATGTGCTGCGATCTTCGCCGACCCCGTATCCACAAGTTCTATGGGTTATCCAACTCAGTGGGGCTCACCTCTGTCCTCCTCGGCGATATCGGCCTCTCACAGGCCCTTCAACAGGTTCCCGGACAGGAGAGGCTGTTCCTGCTGGCATCCGGGCCTGAACCCCCCAACCCGTCTGAGCTGCTCTCGGGTCAGCGGACAGTGGACGTGCTCGGGTCCCTGTGCCGCTTGGTCGACCTGGTGCTGGTGGACACGCCGCCGGTGCTTCCCGTGACTGATGCCGTGGTCATCGCGCCCAGGGTGGATGCCACCGTGGTGGTGATATCAGCAGGGGTCACGACGGCCAGGGATCTCTCGCGCACGCTCGAGCTGTTGGCACAGGTCAAGGCCCCAGTGGTTGGCGCGGTGCTAAATGGAGTGCTCAGCGAAAGCCGGTACAGCTACCGATACGAGTACACCTCCACCAATGGCGCTCATACCAAGGCGAGCCCTGAGAGCTTCCCGGCGTATGGCCAGGGGCGAGAGCCGGCAGCTCGCCTGGATTGATGAGCGGTATACAACCGGAGACTGTCCATCCGATCCGAGGCGGTTCCCACAAACTACGCCGATGATCTTCTATCATGGTCAGGCATGGGTTGGTGTTACGAATTCGGCAAGCAGGTTGGCACGGCCTGTGACCATGCGATGGTGGCGGGGGAAAGGGCCTGCCACTGCCCTCACTGCGGCGTCACCTGTAGGGGCCAGTTTGACGGCTGCCAGGAGGTCTGGGCAGCCGGCCCTCCCAGGGTGGCCCCGCTACTACCGGTGCAGGCACGCTTACCGGTTGGCGGTCCGACCGAGGCCCGCAACGGCGCTCGCCCCAAGCCTCCGCTGCGCTCCTCCCTATCGATTGGTGCTCCTTATGTCGTGCCGTCCTTCGGGGAGGAGGGCCACCGGCCCATCCTTCAGGATGGTCTGTCACCCGAGATGGTTGCCTTTATCCACCAAGAGGTTCGGCGAATGACGGAAGAGGTCCACGATTCCCATCAGATGCTGCTCAGCTACCTCCAGCGCATCGAGGTCCGCCAACAGAGGTTGGAGCAAGAGCTGGATGGAGGACTCGGACAATCCCGGCTCAACGGTTCGTCTCCAGATCCATCCCTGCTTGAGGCGTCAATGCCTGAGACCTCAGTTCCGGTACGGCAGGCGCCGCATCGACACAGCCGGTCAGCGCGATCTGGCGGTCTCTGGCGCCGGGATGGTCGGTGAGCTTAACGCGGCGACGGGCTACTGATGCGAGCTGCCCCTGAACCACTCCACCGTCCGGCGAAGACCTTGATCCAGCGGAGTCGGCTCCAGATTGGGAAAGAGGGCTCGCAGGCGGCTCTGGTCGGCTTGGGAGTGTCGAACGTCGCCGGGGCGGGGCGGCTCATGGGCTCTGGTCAAGGGACGCGACAGGATCTGCTCCAGGATGGCCACGACATCAAGAAGGGTGCGGCGAGTGCCAAAGGCCAGATTGACCGGTCCTGGCGCTGTCACCCGCCCGACCACGGCCCGCTTGAGAATCTCGACCAGGTCACCTACGTAGGTGAAGTCCCGGCTCTGCAGGCCATCCCCGTGCACTGGCAGCGGACGACCGGCCAGGGCTGAGGAGATGAAGACGGGAATGATCGCCGCGTAGGCGTGATCGGCCAGCTGAAGAGGGCCGAAGACATTGAAGAAGCGCAAGGCGAGGACCTTCATGCCGAAAGAGTGCGCATAGGCCAGCGCATACTGCTCGGTGGCCAGCTTGCTGGCGGCATAGGGACTGAGTGGGGCCGGGGCCAGATCTTCGTGCTTGGGCAGGACGGGGTTGGCGCCGTAGACCGACGACGACGAGGCCACCACGACGTGGCCCACCTTGGTCCGTCTGGCTGCCTCAAACAGGTTGGCGGTACCAGTGGCATTGACATGGTGGGTAGCCAGTGGATCGGCCAGCGAACGGGGGACCGATGGACGAGCGGCCAAGTGAACCACGGCCTGGGCGTGGGCCAGGACGTCGCACAAGAGGTCGAGGTCGAGGATGGACCCTTCGACCACTCTCAGCTCGCCTAAGTCCTGGACGTTCTCTTTCAGCCCCGAGGAGAAGTCATCGACCACCACCACCTCGGAGACCTCTGGGGTCGCCAAGAGCAGGCGACACAGGTTGGCGCCGATGAACCCGGCCCCCCCGGTGACGACAACACGCAATGGCAGAGATCCTTCGTTCACGGCGACTCAGGCGGCGATGGTTGGGCCGGCGACTGGCGAACAGCCGGATTCAGTCTCCCACAGCCAGTGGAACTGTTTATGGTCTATGCCTTGCGTTGCGCGACGCTATAGCTGCAACACACACTGTTGGAATGGATGTGCGCATGATCTTCGACGCCGGCCGCCACCTCGTCCGACCGATCACCGCCTGGGAGGAACCATGACCGAACCTGGTCCCGACGCTACCGACGCCGAAGTCACCAAGTACTACGACCAGTGCCGTCAGTCAACGGACGGGGGGGATTCGCAGCCCGTCCAGAGACCCGAGCGATTGGAAATCACCATCTCGGTGCGTTTCACACCTGGGGAGATCGCCGCTATCCGCACCCGCGCCCAGGACGCAGGCCTCAAGCCCACCGCCTACATCCGTCGATGTGCTCTCGCTGAGGAGGTGCCGCCGATTGACCGCGGGCAGCTCTCACGCAGTGTTGATGCCCTCTCGCGCAACCTGGAAGACCTTCGACGCGCTGCCGGCTAACAACCCGGTTGCAGACGCTCACAAGCAGCCGTCGGTGGCTGCGGCAGGGACCAACCATTTAGCCAGGGGGCCAAGGCGTCATGTATTCCTGCCTTTTGTATAATCCCCGAAATGGCTTCTTCGGGTGACCTCCGCGTATCGAGACGAGGACAGATGAGCCTGCCGGCCGAGGCTCGGCATCGCTGGGGCCCCAATGGCGGCGGCGGCGTTGCCTACCTTGATCTCGGCGACGCCATCGTGGTAAGTCCCGGTGGGCTCGACGGCCTGCGGTCTACGCTGCTGGAATCGGTCAGGGAGAAGACCTGGCGGGCGGGCCGGGACGGGTTTGGCGACGCCGACCTAGCCAACGAGTGACCGTCCGGGTTGACGACCAGATCCTCGGCGTCTACCTCGATGGTGACGTCCTCCTCAACGCTCAGTCACCGCTCCTTGCCGATGCCCTTGGCCGAGAGGGCCGTGGCTGCCAGGTCGTAGGCGCCAGCGGGTGAGCACTACCTGGTTGGAGCCCCTGGTCGTCGCCTTGGCCGTGGCCTTGGTGGTCACGCCCGTCGTCTGGCGCCTGACCTCGGTGATAGCTCGGAGGGGCCGGGCCGCTCCCCTCCACGGTCAATCCCAGGGGAGTCAGCTGGGCGTGATGGGCCTCGGCCTGGCTGTGCTGGGTGCCCTGCTGGTCGGTCCCCAGGTGGCAGCGGTCGGCGTGATCGCCCTGTGCGGGGCCGCCCTGGTGCTGGTCAGTGTGGTTGACGACCGGCGCACCCTGCCGCCCGGCGTCAGGCTGGGCATCGAGCTGGCCTGCGCCGCGGGAGCGGTGACCGCCGGTGTACGCGTCACCGGGACGGGCGTGGCCGGCCTGGACATCGTGGTCACCCTCCTGGTCGTGGTGGGCGCGGCCAACGCCCTCTAGCGAATGGACAACCTTGACGGCCTGGCGGCGGCCATCACCGCCGTTGGTTCGATCGGAGTCCTGGCCCTCGGTGTCCTGAACGGCCGTCCCGGCCTAGCGGCCGGAGGTGCGGCCCTGGCCGGGGCCAGCCTCGGCCTTCTCGTGCTCAAGGTCAACCCCGCTTTCCTGCTGGCGACAGACACCGGTGGAGTGTTCCTGGGCTTCGTCCTGGCTGCCATGGCCGCCGAAGCCGGTGGGGGCCCACCCGGATCGATCAGGCTGGTAGTGCCTCTCCTGATTGTCGGCCTGCCGCTCACCGATTCTCTGTTGGTCACCGTGGGTCGCCTGCGCCACGGCCGCCCGCCCTTCAAGAGCGCTGGGGACCACCTGTCCCATCGCCTGACCAAGGGCGGTCTGAGCCCGGGGAGGGTGATAGCCCGACTGGCGGCGGTCGAGGCCGTGATGGCCGCCTTGGCGGTGGTGACCGGATATCGAGTGCTGGCTCCGGGCTGGGCCGCTCTCGCTGGCGGCGTGATGCTGGGAGCACTGGTCCGGGCGGTCTGGTTCGTGCCCACCTACCCGGTCTCCGACACCATCGGCCTTCCCCGACTCCTTGTCTGGGGCGGAATTGGTGTTGTCGTGGTCCTGGCTGGCCTGGCCACTCCCGCGGCGTGGGGGGCGTTCCGGGCCCGGTCCTCCGCTTCTGGTGGGGAGGCGGCCGGGCGGGCCGGCCTGGATGCTTTCAAGGCGGGGAACCTGTCGGGCGCCTCTGCCGACTTTTCCTCGGCTAACGCCGACTTCGCCCAGGCCGCCCATGACCTGCACGGGCCCCTGACGTCGGTCGGGCTGGCCTATCCCGTGCTCTCGTCCAACCTACAGGCCGCCCGTACGGTGGTCAGCGCCGGCACCACCCTGGCCACCGTCGGCGCTGGCCTGGCCAACAAGGGCACATCTTTGCGCGTCCAGGTGCGCGGTGGAGCGGTGCCGGTCGCCGCCCTGGCTGGCGCCGCGCCCTCCCTCCGAGTTGCCGCGACCCGCATGCAAACCGTCTCCGACCAGGTCAGTTCGCTCGACCGCACCTACCTGACCCCCCAAGTCTCCTCTGCCCTGACTACCCTCGGGCGCGAGCTGCCCAGCGCCCTTCGCGACGTCCAGTCGGCGGCCGCGGCCGCCACTGAGGTGCCCCCCCTGCTGGGAGCGGACGGGCCCCGGCATTACTTCCTGGCCGTGCAGAACAACGCCGAATCGCGGGCCACCGGCGGATTCATCGGCAACTTCGGCGAGTTGGTGGCCGACCAGGGCCGGCTGCACCTGGCCCATTTTGGCCGAATCGAGGAGCTCAACACCGGTGGGACACCGAACCGGGTGTTGACCGCCTCGGCCGGGTACCTGCGGCGCTACTCCCGCTTCGATCCGGCCCAGACCTGGCAGAACGTGAACCTGTCGCCCGACTTCCTCACCGTTGGGGAGGTCATCGCCGGCCTGTACCCCCAGTCGGGGGGCGACCACATCGACGGGGTGATAGCGGTGGACCCGGCCGGCCTGGCCGGCCTGCTGCAGCTGACCGGTCCTATAACTGTGCCCGACTGGCCGGTGCCCATCACGTCGGCCAACGTCGTCCAGGTCACCCTGCATGACGCCTACCTGCGCTTCGACAATCAGCGGCAGCAGCGGGTGCAGTTCCTGGGGGAGGTCGGTCACGCGGCCTTCGACGCTCTGAGCCAGGTAACCCTGCCCAACCCGACCGCCTTCATCCAGGCGCTCGATCCAGCCGTGCGCCAGCGCCACCTGCAGGTGTACTCAACCCGACCGGCAGAGGAGTCCTATCTGGCTGAAATCGGAGCAGCGGGGGCCATGCCGCCCGTCGTCTCCGATTCTCTGGCCGTCACCACCCAGAACGGGGCCGGCAACAAGATCGACTACTACCTTCGTCGCCAGCTCACCTACCAGGCCGAGATCGACCCGGGCGGCCTGGGGCCCGACGGTCCGACATCAGCTCGGGTGCGGGGACATGCCAGCATCGCCATGGACAACACCGCGCCGGCCAGCGGGCTGCCAGCCTCGGTGATCGGCCCCTATGAGCCATCCCTGCAGGCTGGGGAGAATCGCAGCTTCGTCACCGTCTACAGTCGACTCGGATTGAAGACCACCACCTTGGACCAGCGCCCGACCCATCTGGACGCAAATGCCGAACTGGGCCGAGAGGCCTACTCCAGCTTTATCGACATCGCCGCCCGATCCACCGCAACCCTGGACGCCGACCTGACCGGCACCGTACCCCTGCTAGCCGGGGGATGGTACGCCCTGAGCCTGCCGGCCCAGCCGCTACTGGCGCCCGATCACGCCAACGTCTCGCTTGCCGTGGCCCCCGGCTGGAAGGTGGTAGCCGTCAGAGGCGGTGCCACAATCACCGGCTCACGAACGGTGCGGGCCTCGTTAGGACTGGCCACCAATCAAACGGTGTACGTACAGATGGCCAAGGCGGGCTAACAGCCGCCGGTCCCCTCAATGTGAGGGCGTGTCCGCATGGTGGATGACTATCGAGCGGGGGCTCAGGTCGTGCGACGGCGCTGACGCAGCGTGAAGGCCAAGGTCGATCCCAACAAGACGGCGGCCAATCCCCCCAGTATGAGCGACGAGTCATTGGACGCCGGAGGCCCGCTGCGATGGTCGACCAAGTGGCCCGACAGGATGCTCTGAGCCGCACTGCTTGTATGTATCCCAGCAGGTATGCCGGGAACTCCAGGCGGCAAAGTGAAGGTGCTGGGGGCCTTGGTCGCCGCGTTGGTACCGGTACCAGCGGTTATGCGGGCGATGATGGTGCCGCCAATGCTGACGCAGACGAATACAGGATGGCCCGAGATGATAACCACCTGGATCGTGTTGGCGCCGACGGGATAAAGGCACTGGCCGGGAGTCATCGTTTCTACGGTCACTGTCTGGGCCCCGGCCATCGGTGCCGCAGTAGCAGCCAAAGCGCCAAACGTTCCAAACATGGTCAGAGCTGCTACAAGAATCCCCGCGCCCCAGCGTCTCCGCATGTGATCCTCCCCTTCGGAGTAAACGGACCAGCGCCGCCTAGGCGGGAAGGTTACCAGCCTGCGGTGGCCTGGGCAAAGGGCTTCTCGATTCGCATGGGTCATGCTCCCGGACGAGGATGGGGACAGATGACCATGACCTCGGGACGGCGGGTGCTCGTGATCGGCCAAGGCTACGTTGGCCTGCCCTTGGCCATGCGGGCCGTGGAGGTCGGCTACCAAGTTGTCGGCTACGACACCGATACACAACGGATCAAACGGCTGGAGGCTGGCGAGTCCTATGTAGAGGACGTCAGCCAGGCTGCTCTCTACCAGGCCCTGGACAGCGGACGCTACCGACCGGCATCGGACGAGGAGGCCTGTGCTGGCTTCCAGGTGGCGGTGGTCACCGTGCCGACGCCATTGAAGGAGGGCAATCCCGACCTCTCCTACATCGAGGCCGCCTCGGCCATGCTGAGCCGCCACCTGAGCCGGGGGACCACGGTGGTGATCGAATCGACCACTTACCCCGGCACCACCGCCGAGCTGGTAGCCCCCATCCTGGAGCGCGGCTCCGGGCTGACGGCGGGCCGGGATTTCCACCTCGGGTACAGCCCGGAGCGGATCGACCCTGGTAATCCCAGGTGGGGCCTGGCCAATACGCCCAAGGTGGTGTCAGGCATCAACGGAATCTCACTCGCCGCGGTCGAGAGCTTCTACCAGACTCTGGTTGAACAAACCGTGGCCGTCTCTGGAACCGCCGAGGCTGAGCTGGCCAAGTTGCTGGAGAACACCTTCCGCCACGTCAATGTGGCCCTGGTGAACGAGTTGGCCGTCTTCGCCGGCGAGCTCGGCATCGACGTCTGGGAGGCCATTGACGCCGCTGCCACCAAGCCGTTCGGCTTTATGGCCTTCGTGCCCGGCCCGGGTGTCGGTGGCCACTGCCTACCCATTGATCCTTCCTACCTGTCCTGGCGGGTGAAGCGAAGCCTGGGCAAGAGCTTTCGCTTCGTCGAGCTGGCCAACGACGTCAATGACCATATGCCGGACTACGTGGTGACCCGGCTCGTCGCCGTACTCAACCAGCGGCGTCGATCCGTCAACGGCAGCCGTATCCTGCTGTTGGGACTGGCCTACAAGGCCAATACCGGTGACGCCCGCGAGTCGCCGGCGGTGGTGGTGGCCGAGCGGCTCCTGGCCCTAGGAGCCGAGGTCAGGGCGGCCGACCCGCACGTGGTCGAAGGTCACGTCGACCCTGGGGTGCTGCGGGTGGACGCCACTGTGGAGGAAGCAGCCGCGGCCGACGTGGTAGTCCTGCTCACCGACCACGCCACCTTCGACCTGGCTGCCCTGAGCATTGCCGCTCCATGCATGCTGGACACCCGTCACCGGGCAGCGGGGCCCAACGTCGAATATCTCTGATCGGTCGCAGACACGGCACGTAGAGCCGCAGGAATCTCTACCATATGAGGGTATGGGCCTCTGCCAGGAGTTTGGTCCACAAATCAGGCCTGGCTGCGGACACCCGATGGTGGCCGGACAGGAGTCCTGCGGATGCCCGGAGTGCGGGGTGGTCTGTACGGGACGCTTTGGCGGTTGCGCCAGAGTCTGGGCTGCTGGCCCGGTTGACCTGACCAGTCGGCCGACCAGGACGGCTGCATTGCCAGCGCTCGGCAGCCAACCACCAGCCCGAGAGACCGCCGACTACGACTCCGCCCACATGGATTCACCGGCGATTACCAATGGTCAGGGCATGGTTGATGACCATAAGCCCGTGATTCGCTTTCGGACCATGGGGTTGGGGAGCCGATCTCAAGAGCTGCCGGCAGCTCAACCCCCTCGACCTGGCGCCCCGGCAGGCCGCCAGCCTCACGAGGAGATCGTCGACTCCCTCCGGGCCCTGCTGGCCGACATCCGAGCCCAGAGCCTCGATTCCCAGCAAATGGTGCAGGCCCGTCTGGATCGCATCGAGGAACGCCTGGAACGAGTGGAGGACGCGCTGGCCAGCCCAACCGGCGGCCAACGCCGGGTTGTGAGCAGGCGCAGCTCACCAGGTACCCGCCCTCAGCAGGGATGAAGAAGTGAGAGTCCTCGTGGGTACAACCAGCCCATGAGCACCTACGACAACGCGGCTGATCTTGACTCCGAGGGGATACCGGTCCTGGAGGAGCCGGTCAATGAGGACGAGGGCATCATGGCACCGAGGGACTATCCGGTGGCGGCCGACGACTACGGCGTGACCGCGGCCGAGCAGGAGGTCGACGAGCCGTTGGCCCAGCGGGTCACCCGGGAGGAGCCCGAGATCCTTCCTGGCCAACAACCGTCGAATGCCGACGAGCAGGCGCCCATGCTGGTACCACCGGACGACCCCAGCGCCGACGAGGACGGCATGTCCGAGGCCGACACCTCCGAGCCGGAGTACGGCCGCCGTCCCTCCTGGTCCCTCAGTCCCGAGGAGGCAGCCGTCCACATGGAGTAGCCGGCGGCGCTCTTGGAGGGTAATCCTGTCTTGGAATCATCCGGTCACGGCGCACGGAATGGGCAGGCCAAGCGCCAGGTGAATCGCTGGTGCGGTCAGTCTTCGAGCCGCCTGTCACCGGCCAAAGCGTGCACGGAGACGGCATACTGGCCTCCCGTCAGCCAGGGCCGCCGGTCCCAAGTGGCGTAGCGCTGTCTCAGGCTGAGCGCCGCCGATCGGCACAGCTCGTCATAGCGCTCGACCGACAGGCCCTGGTCACCAACCTGGAAGCCGGTCACCATCAGGCCGCCCGGCCGCAGGGCACCGGCCAGGTTGGTCACCACTGCTGCCTCGCTGCCCGGCGCCAGGAAGATCATCACGTTGCCGGCCAGCACCACGGCGTCAAACGATCCGGGAGCCAGCTCCACCGTGGCCAGGTCGGCCAGGCGCCAATCCAGCTCGGCGGACCGGCGCCTGGCGGTGGCCAGCATGGCCGGATCGGCGTCGATGCCCACCACGGCGATTCCCCGCCGGGCCAGCTCGATGGCCACCCGACCGGTCCCACAGCCGGCGTCGAGCACTGACCTCGGCCCCAGCGACTCGACGAAGGTGGCCTCCCCGTGGACGTCGGCGCCCGACCGGGCCAGCTCCTGGAACCGCTTGTCATAGGCGTCGCCCCGAGCGGCCATTGGCCGGCGCCCAAGAGCACCCAACTGGTCCCCGCTCTCACCTGGCTGATACACGCCTTGAGAACTACCTCTCTCGGCGGTCGACCGGGATGAAACTTGGTAGTGAGCACATGAGTACCAAGTGTAGTCTGGGCGACCATGAGCGGAATCAGGCCGTACCAGGTGTCCTCATCCGGGCAGTTGTCGCTTCCCGCTGCGGCCCGACACCGATGGGGATTGGACAAGGGCGGCCCGGTGGACGTCCTCGACCTGGAATTTGGAGTCCTGATCGTCCCAAGGGGGGAGGGCCAACGGCTGCTGGGGGACCTCCTCGGTCACGACGCTCACGCCCGGTATGTCCAGTCCCTGGCCGACGATCCGGACCTGGCCACCGCTTGACACGGGCCATCCTCGATGATCACCTGCTGAGAGATCTTCTGACGGCTGATATGTCTGTTGCACTGGCCGAGACCCTGGCCGACCGTGAGCCAGCCACGACCAACCTCTACTACTTGCGCCTGTGCAAGAGCGTCGTCTCGGCGCCAGGGGGAGCGCGGACTGGCCGGTGGCCTGCTGAGCGACGGCAATCCCTGGGTCGAGTCCTCCATGAGCTGGCCGAATCGATCGAGGTTGTGCCGATGAGATCCCTGGCACTACGCATGGCCGAGCTGGCCCAGGCACATCCCATCTCTACACTCGGGGCCGAAGCCGTAGCTGCCGCGCTTTACCTCGAAGCGCCATTGTGCGTCTGGGCCGGCGACGACGGGCCGGACATTCGAGCGGCGGCAGATGCCAGCGGCGTAGGTTATTTAGTCATTGCCCATTTGGGCAGCTCCAGCTCAACCGAGTAGCGATCCCACCTCCACCATTACGTCTTGAAACGCTGTTGGCGCCACCGTGTCCCCGGCTCGGGTGTGGGTGATCTGGCGGTAGCCATCAGGACCGGGCCCCCGATGCATCTCCAGGCGCGCGGCTACGAGATCGACCAGCCAGGCCTCCGGTATGCCGGCCTCTGCGTACAGCGGGAGCTTGACCTCCCGATCATATGCAACCGTCGTGTCGGCCACTTCGACGAGCATGAGCACGTCCGCAGGTCTGGGATGAGTTTCCCAGTCGCCACCGGGACGAGGCGACAGCAACATCAGATCGGGTTGGGGTTCGGAGTCAGGCATTCGTAAAGGGTCCTGTACGGCAACCATGGCTCGATCGCCGACTCCGACGGTCAGCGCTCGACTGAGCCGGCGCAGGGATTCAGCGTGACGACTGCCAATAGGGCTCATCACAAGCAGTTCGCCTCGGATCAGCTCGACGCGATCATCCTCACGCAATACGCCGGCCCGAGCCAGCTGGTAGTAATCCTCGACGCTGAACCGATGGCGCTCCAGCTCCACGGACACGCCGAGCATCCTACGGGATGGCCGATGGTGGGTAACCATCACCGCCGAGGTCTATGTTGAGCGCGTCTATCAGCATGCGCAGGCGCCCGTAGTGGACGCGGTTGAAGGCCAGCGCCACCCGGGGTAGCTCGAGGTGGTCCCGATCGGCTCGCTCCGGACCCAGGGGATCAGTCAGACGGATTCCGCCCCGCTCGCAGATGTCGGCAAAGCGGCGGTTGAGGTCGTCCAGCTCCGCCTGGCTGGGCGGGTTGCGCAGGCGTAGGACGAGGGTGTCTCCGACTCGCCGCTGAGAGTGGTAGTTGCGGTAGAAGCCGAGGATCTCGGCCGCCGCTTCCCGCACATCGTCGGTGATCCGGTAGAGGGCTCGATCTTCGGCTGAGACCAATCCCCGGCTCTCGACCTGGTCCACGAAGGCCTGCCAAGCCTGCCAGTAGGTACCGCCGGGCACGTCCAGCAGGACGATGGGGGACGGCTCGGCCTTGCCCGTCTGCAGCAGGGTGAGCAGCTCAAAGGCTTCGTCCAGGGTGCCAAAGCCACCGGGAAGGATGACGAAGCCGGCCGATTCTTTCAGCAACATCAGCTTGCGGGTGAAGAAGTACTTCATCTCGACCAGCTTGGGATCGGCGGCGATGAAGGAATTGGCCCCCTCTTCGAAGGGCAGGCGGATGTTGATGCCGAAGGCCATCTGACGGCCGGCCCCCTCCAGTCCGGCGGCCATGATCCCCGGTCCGGCCCCGGTGACCACCATCCAGCCGGCCTGGGCCAGGTTGGCCGCCAGCTCCCGAGCCTGCACGTAGAGCGGATCGTCCGGCCGGGTGCGAGCCGAACCGAACATGGTTACCTTGGAGACGCTGCGGTAGGGAGCGAAGACCCGGAAGGCCTCGGCCATCTCCTTGACCGCGGCGGTGGTGATCTTGAGGTCCAGCCGATCGGCGCCATCCAGGGACAGGCGGACGGCGGTAGCCAGGATCTCGCCCAGCTGGTCTCGGTTGGCCTTGGCCCCGACCGCATCCAGCAGCTCGCCAATGATCAGGTCGACCTCGGGAGTGCCGGTCAGGAATCGGTGATCGGGGGAGGCCACAAGGCCAAGGCTATTGCTCCCCGGGGTGGTCATAGGTGCGCAGCGTTACTCCCGGTAGCTCCTGGGATGCGGAGAGGTGGTGTCGAGCGGCAACCGAGTTAACCATGGCTCGAATGGCCCGATCCGCACGTCGACGCCCGGGGAGAAGTGGACGAGTGGATCTTCGGTGCGAGTAGGCAGCCCAGCCGCGCCGATCAGCTCATCGTCCAGCTCGACCACCCGGGCCCTGTGCAGGGGCCACGGCTGATGCGACGCTCGGCCCAGGCGCCGGCGGTTGCCGGACACGCTGAACAGCAACCACCGGGCGGTCAAAAAGTGATCCAGCGGCCGGAGGGCATCGGCCCGGTAGGCCTCGCCGACTTCGACGACCGCCCGGCTGTGTGCCCCACCCGGCCCAGGCCAACGCCGACGGCACCGGTAGTCCACGGTAGTGGCCTGCCGATCGAGCGTCATGGACGACCAGTAGTAGGGGAGTCGATAGTTCGTCCGGGCCACGACTACGGCGCCTAAGCGGGCGGCATCGAGGGAGAAGAACCAGATGCCGGAGTGGCCGTGAGCATCGCGGACGTAGGTTCGCACGTTGGTCTCGCAAAAGATCGAGGCCCAAGGCACCGGAGGTAGGGGAGGCCGGCCCACCCTCATCAAGAAGGGCACCAATCCCACCCAGGCGGCCCCGTCCGCTGTCTCCACCCTCAGCCCGGGCGGCAGGAGTCGCTGGACGGTAGCCGCCTCGAAGCGCCAGTGCAGGAAGGTCAGTGTCTCCCAGCGCTGCAACATGACCGGGTGTTCGACCGTCCAAGGACACACAGCCAGATTGCTGGACTGACGGCCTGGGCTCACAGTCTCGCCGCGGTTTCACTCACCAGCCCAACCTGTCCCACCATGCTCAATCGACGGTCCCCGGCGGCACGACCCACTGGCAGCGCTGACCGGTGACCGAGGCAATGAGGTCGAAGTCGAGGTCGTAGTGGAGCACAGTGAGGTCGAGTTCCTCGGCGGCTGCCGCCACCAGGAGGTCGGGGATCTTGCGACCCCGTTGGCTGCGCTCGGCCAGCAGCCGCTGCACCTGCAGTCCTCGGCGCACGTGTGCCGCGGTGGTGTCGACCGGTTCAAACACGCCAAGCGCCTCCACCAGACGATCCCACTCCTCGGCATTGCGGGCCGAGTAGCCCACTTCGAGGTCGCAAATGCTGGGACGGCCGACCTCGCCAGCCGTGGCCAACGGCTGGATCACCATGCGGATCTCGGACCGGCCAAGCCGCTTCACCACACTGGTATCGACGATATAGCTCAACGCCACGCTTCGACGCGGTCATCGAGGGCGGCGCCCGCCAGCAGATCCAGCGATGCGGCAATCCGGTGCTCTCGTCGACAGGTGGACCGCCAGAGCGCCTCATTCACCGTGTCCTTGATGGTGGCTGTGCCAAGCTCGGCCCGAGCTGCGCTGAGCGCTTTCTCGTCGAGGTCGACCAGATGTTTTGCCATTATTCCAGTATATACGAGAGGATTGAATGTATACATCTGGTTTGGTCGTCCTGCACCGGGCCGGTCCCTCCTGAGGCTGCCGTCGTCACCAGTCCGGCCCAGCCGGCCATGCGACAGGCGTTGCTCTGGGATGCATGAGTCTCACGGATCGGCCCGGTCCGAGAGCTGGCCCCGCCCAACGACGGTCCCGGTTCGGTCGGTACGCGGTTGAGAGGCGATCTCATCCGCCGTGATCTCCCCGAATTTAACTTCGTAGCCCGCGATGGCATGGGACAGGGCTTGCAACTTCTGCTCTCGTTCGACAGTCGAGAGACTTTTCACGCTGGTTGTTTCGAAGAGGGCCGGCCGTAGAGAGTGGTGCGCTGCTCCAGGCGACGCCCCAGGGGCTCGACCAGGGCCCGAAAGCCGGCCTCGTCCATCATCTGGCCGTGCTCGGCTCCGGCCGCCCTGGAGATGTTCTCATCCATGAGCGTGCCGCCCAGGTCATTGGCCCCGGCCATGAGGAGCTGGCGGGCCCCGGCCATGCCCATCTTCACCCAGCTCACCTGGATGTTGTCTATCCAACCCCGGTAGGCGATGCGCCCCACCGCATGCATCAGCAGCGCCTCCC
Organism: Acidimicrobiales bacterium; assembly: GCA_003244275.1. GTDB lineage: Bacteria > Actinomycetota > Acidimicrobiia > Acidimicrobiales > QHCF01 > QHCF01. The sequence continues at coordinate 4,405 of QHCF01000025.1, read as the reverse complement.
GAAATGTCGGCCCCCGCCGGGCCTTGCCCTGGAGGTAGATGGGTGAGGCCATGTGGACGAACGGGAGAGGCACGAGCTCGGTGAACCCGCCCGTCTCTCGCTGGAGGTCTCGCGTCACCACCAGGTGGCGAGCCCAGTGGACAGGTTGCTCCACCGAGCCGAACATGATGGTGACATTGGAGGACAGGCCCACTGAGTGGGCGATGCGGTGAGCTTCCAACCACTCCTCGGTGCTCACCTTGTCCGGGCAGAGCACGGCCCGAATCTCGTCATCGAGGATCTCGGCGGCCGTACCTGGCAGGGTGCGCAGGCCCGCCTCCTTGAGTCGACGCAGGTACGCCTCCAGGGGCTCGCCCAGGCGGCGGGCTCCCTCGGTCACCTCCAGGGCGGTAAAGGCGTGGATGTGGATGGTGGCCGAGGCCGCCCGCACGGCCCGGATGACCTCCACGTAGTAGTCACCGTCAAAGCTGGGATGTATCCCCCCCTGCAGGCAGACCTCGGTAGCCCCCGCTGCCTCTGCCTCGGCCACCCGCCGGCTGATCTCATCCAGATCCAGCAGGTAGGGGGTGCCCCGTAGGTTGAGGCTGAGGGGACCCTTGGAGAAAGCGCAGAATCGGCACTTGAAGGTGCACACATTGGTGTAGTTGATGTTGCGGTTGGCCACCCAGGTGACGGTGTCGCCCACTGCCTGGGCCCGCAGGTCGTCGGCCACCTCGGCCACCGCCACCACGTCAGGGCCTCGGGCCGAGAATAGGGTGACCAGCTCATCCACCCCGGCCTCCTGTCCCAGCCCCACCCCCGCCAGCACCTCGGCCACCGCTCCGGTCGGCCGCCGGAGGGGCCGAGACCCGGCTGGGTGGCGCCAGCCGCCCGCACCGTCTGGTCCGGCGATCAGCGTGGGCGGCTCGACCTCTATGCCGGAGAACCAGACATCGTCCGGCTCACGTCCCAGGCCCTCGGCGTCGGAGTGGCGCAGCACGGCCGAGCGCATGGCCGGGTCGAGCCATCGCTGGGGATCGAGGGCGAAGGAGGGATACACGGTCAGCCGGGGCGCCAGAGCCAGCCCCCGGCCCTCGGTGGCCACTCGCAGCGTGTCCACCGGCGGCCACGGCCGCTCGGGATTGACGTGATCGGCCGTGATGGGGGATACCCCACCCCAGTCGTCAATGCCGGCGTCGAGCAGAGCGCCCAGGTCGTCGGAGAGGTTGGGAGGGGCCTGGACATGAATCTCCGGCGGCAGGATCAACCGGGCCATAGCCACCGACCACACCAATTCGTCAACCGGGCAGCGTGGGCTGCGGTGCATGGCGGTGCCCGTCTTGGGGAGGAAGTTCTGGACGATCACCTCCTGGACGTGGCCGTGGCGACGGTGAGCGGTGGCGATCGCCTCCAGCGCCTCGATCCTGGCTGCCCGGCTCTCCCCGATGCCGACCAGGATCCCGGTGGTGAAGGGGATGGCCAGCTGACCGGCCGCGTCCAGGGTGGCCAGGCGCCGCTCGGGAGTCTTGTCGGGGCTGCCCCGGTGGCATTCGAGGCTCGGGTCGAGGCTCTCCAACATCATCCCCTGGCTGGCGGTGACGGCCCGCAGGCGAGCCATCTCGTCGGGATGCAGGGCACCGGCATTGGCGTGGGGGAGCAGGCCGGTCTCGTCACGGACCAGGCCGCACATGGCCACCAGGTAGTCCACGGTGGTGGCGTGACCGACCTGCGCCAACCAGGTCCGAGCAGCTGGATAACGCTCCTCGGGCCGCTCGCCCAGGGTGAACAGGGCTTCGTGGCAACCGGCAGCCGCCCCCGCCTGGGCAATGTCAAGTACCGCTTCGGGGGACAGATAGGCCTGGGCCAGACGGGCTGGCGGCTGGGCGAAGGTACAGTACCCGCAGCGGTCCCGGCACAGCTGGGTGAGAGGTATGAAGACCTTGGGGGACCAGGTCACCCTGGTGCCGTGGGCGGCCTCCCGCACTGACCTGGCTTCGGCCGTCAGCTCGGCCAACCCGGCGCCCACCACGCGTGCGACCCTACCTGGCGCCCCGCCCTATGCTGCGGGCGGGGATGCGGCCAGGCCCAGGGCGGCGTGGATGGCGTGGTCGTATACCGGGTCGCGCTCCAGGTGAGTGAGGGCTCGAGCGAGAGACCACGAGAGGGCGTCGTCCGCTTGTACCAGGGCCTCCTTCAGGACGGCCACCCCGTCGACGATGGCGCGGGACCTGACCAGTCGATCGTCCGGGTGGCGCTCGACGCTGAAGGTGGCCTGACGCCCGCCCGCTGATGCCCGCAGGGTCATGGCGGCATGGACGTCCCGGCGCAAGGTGATCGACGACGGGACCAGTCCCAGGCAGTCCACCAACCAGCCGGCCAGCAGAGTCCGCGGCCCCAGCCGGCCCGCCACCTCGACATCGATCACCCCGGTGACGAAGGGCCGCAGGTCGGGTGGGTCGAACAGGTGGGCAAGGGCCCGGCGCCAGGGCTCCAGGCGCACCCATGACAGGTCCACCACCGGGTGGCGCCGGGTCAGCTCGACCAGGCCGGTTAGGCCGCCCAGCCTGACCGGGCCAACCGCCTCACCGCCGCCGCCACCGGTATCAGCGGGGTCGTCGAGGTGGCGGGCCGCCCGGGCATCCACCACGATGGCGTCGGCCACGCTGGGCAACGGGGCCCCGGGACGGGGCAGCTCCGAGACATACCAGGCGGCCAGGGGCAGCTCGGGCAGGAGGAGCGGCTCCACCAGGGAGTCGAGGTGCTCGCACAACCTGCCTCGAACCGAAAGGGCCACCTCGTCCCACCACACCGTCCGCCCGGCTGCGCTGGCCTGGTGGAGGCTGACGTCGGCATCCAGCCCCGTTCCCAGGCGGGACTGGCAGGACAGGACCAGGGTGCGGCCCGGATGACGGGAGCCCAGACGGCGCATGGCGGCCGCCGCCCGTTGAGCGTCGTCCTGGTCGGCCGCCACCACCACCAGGTTGACCACGCTGGTGCGGGTGGCGGCTCGTTGCTCGCCCTGGCGCAGGTCGTCCAGGGCGCTGACGACCTGGGCTATGTCGGTGTTCCTGGCTGACCAGGCACCCAGGCTGGTCCGACGCTCCCCAGCGACGGCGGCGTCGGGGACTCCGCCGGTCAGGGCGTCCGCCACTGCCTCCCGTCCCGCTCGATCAGGCGGTCGGCCTCCCGGGGACCCCAGCGGCCGGCCTCGTACTGGGCCACCGGCGGCTGGCCACCGGCCCAGGAGTCGAGCACTGGCTCCACGATACGCCAGGCCTGGTCCACCTCGTCGTTACGGATGAACAGGGTCGGGTCGCCCACCATGGCATCCAGGAGGAGGCGCTCGTAGGCCTCGGGTGCCTCCTCCAAGAACGCCGCTCCGTAAGAGAAATCCATGGAGACACTGCGCACGTCGAACGCCGCTCCCGGCACCTTGGCCCCAAAACGCAAGGTGATGCCATCGTCCGGCTGGATGCGCAACACCAGGGCGTTGGGCCCCAGCTGGCGGGCCTGGTGGCCGGCGAAGGGCAGGTGGGGCACCTGTTGGAATTGCATGGCGACCTCGGTCACCCGCCGGGGCAGGCGCTTGCCTGTCCTCACGTAGAACGGGACGCCGGCCCAGCGCCAGTTGTCCACCTTCAAGCGCATGGCCACGTAGGTCTCGGTGCTGCTGTCCTGGGCGACATCCTCCTCGCTGCGGTAGCCGGGCACCTCCTCGCCCGACACCCAGCCGGGGCCGTACTGGGCCCTCACCACCTCGGTCGCCGCTGCGTCGGGCGACAGCACCTCCACCGCCCGCAGGGCCTTGACCTTCTCGTCTCGGATGCCCTCGGCGTCCACGCTGGCCGGGGGTTCCATGAGGGTCAGGGCCAGGACCTGCATCACGTGGTTCTGCACGATGTCGCGCAGGGCGCCGGCAGTCTCGTAAAAGCCGCCCCGGTGGCCCACGCCCAGGCTCTCGGCCACCGTGACCTGCACATGGTCGACGTACATGCGGTTCCAGATGGGCTCGAAGATGGCGTTGGCGAATCGAAGGGCCAGGACGTTCTGGACCGTCTCCTTGCCCAGGTAATGGTCGATGCGGTACACCTGGTCCTCGTCGAAGGCCTCGTGTATGGCGGCGTCCAGGCACTGGGCGCTGGACAGGTCCCGACCAAAGGGCTTCTCGATGACCAGGCGCACGAAGGCGCCATCTCGAGGGGGCCGGCTCAGACCGGCCTGGCCCAGGGCCATGGCGATGTCGGCGAAGATGCCGGGCACGGTGGCCAGGTAGTAGACCCGGTTGCCAGCCGCCCCGACGGAGTCGTCCAGCTCGGACAGGACGCCCTCCAGGGCCTCGAAGGTGGCCGGGTCGGTATAGCCACCGGACACGTAGCGACAGCGACCGACCACCTCGTCCCAGGCCGGACCGCCGTCGGGCACGGCG
>QHCF01000161.1:236-4745 GCA_003244275.1 Acidimicrobiales bacterium | reverse complement strand
TGGCCGATGCGGGCCTTGGCCATCACGGGGATGGTCACCGCTGCCTTGATGCCCTCGATCATTGCCGGATCGCTCATGCGGGCCACGCCACCATCGCGGCGGATGTCGGCCGGCACCCGTTCGAGCGCCATCACCGCAACGGCCCCCGCGGCCTCGGCCATCGACGCCTGTTCTGGGGTGACGACGTCCATGATGACGCCGCCTTTGAGCATCTCGGCCAGTCCTCGCTTGACCCGCTCGGTGCCGGTGATGCGCGCTTCGGTCACCCCGCCATGCTACCGCCGGACGGCCTGCTGGGCTTCGGTTTCAGCTAGTGCTGGTGGCGGCGCCGGTCTGGGCCACCTCGACCCAGGTCTGTCCCGGGGGCAACGAGATGGGCGCCCCCGCGGCATCGGTGTAGGAGGTGACCGAGGACTGGGCGGGCTTGGACCACTTGCCCTTCACGACCATGCCGTTGGCCAGCACCCACGCGTCGCCAGAGCCGATCACCTGGGCCTCGAAGACCTGGGCACCGGTGGGATCGGTGGCGCCGGCCACCGGTGTGTAGGCCACGAACTGAAGGATCACGGTGGTGGCGGTGAGCTGCTTGCCGTTCTCGAGGGTGTCGGCCTTGCCGTTCATGGACCGCTTCCACCTGCCGGCAGCGGGGTCCCAGTCGTAGGCCACCGGCACCATTCCCACGCTGGCCGCCAGACGGGTGGCAGGGGCGGCGCCCGGGGGCGCGAACGGCTGGCCGCCGGCCAGGAAGGGCGAGAAGGGCGGCGGCGGCTTTGCCCCGGAGGCGGAGTGCTTGTAGAGCGCCGGCGTGCTGGTGTACTGGTTGTGAGGGGCGGCGTGCACCGACCGACGGGGGAAGGCGCCCCCATCGTCGCTGGGGCTGACCGCGGTGATGCCGGGGGTGGAGCGGATCAGCTTGTCGAAGCGGTCGGAGCCGCCGGAGTAGGCGAAGATCCCTCCGAACGGCGCCACCAGATTGGGGTCGGTGGGGCGCACCGAGCGTACCGGCCCCAGAGGGCTGGCGTCGTTGGACTGGAAGATGGTCAGGAGCCGGGTGAGGCCTCCCTCGACGACCTCCTCGAACACCACGTCGGCACCATCGAGGCCGACCTGGGGCTGGGCCAGGGTCACGTTGTCGATCTTCACCGACAGGGCTGGCCGGGCCGCCTTGGCCGTGTCGGTGGCGGGCAGGCCGGTGAGCGGGTAGGTGGGGGGCAGAGTGCTACTGGTGGCCTGCGGTGGGTTCGTCCTCTTGCTCGCGCTCTTGTTGGATTTCGAGCAGGCCGCCGCCACCATGGCCAGCACTATTACCGCGACCAGGGGGGCGCACAGCAAACGCTGATCACTGCGGGGGCGAGGTTGTCTCAAGGTCAAAGCTCCTTCAGGGCCTGGATGCGCTCCTCCAGCGGAGGGTGGGTGTCGAACAGGCGGTTGAGCCACGCTAGGCGACCCTGCTCCGGCGTACGAGCCAACGGTGACTCGATCCACAGGTGGGCGGTGGCCCGTGAGCTGGAGTGCACCACGGTGTTGTCGTCGCGCAGCTTCTCGAGAGCCGACACCAGCCCGGGTGGGTAACGGGTGATCTGCACGCCGCTGAAATCGGCGAGAGCCTCGCGGCGGCGGCTTACCGCGAACTGCATGAGGCGGGCCACCAGCGGGGCCAGCAGCAGGAGGGCGAAGCCCAGCACCGCTATCAGCGTGCCCGCTCCCCCGCCGCCGTCGCTGTCGTGGTCACGTTGGCGAGGACCGCCCCACCACATGAAGCGCAGGGCGAAGTCGGCCATGAGCGTGACCACGCCCACGAAGGTGACGGCCAGGGTGGACGAGAGGATGTCGTAGTTCTTCACGTGGCTGAGCTCGTGGGCCAGGACCCCTTCCAGCTCGATGCGGTTCATCTTCTCGAGCAGACCGGTGGTGACGGCGACGGCGGCGTGCTTGGGGTTGCGGCCGGTGGCGAAGGCGTTGGGCGCCGGGTCGTCGATGATGTACACGCGGGGCTTGGGCAGACCTGCGGCGATGCACAGGCCCTCGACCAGGTTGTGCAGCCGGGCGTAGGTGTCGGGATCGGCGGGCTTGGCGTGGCTCATGGCCAGGGCGATGGCGTCCGACTTCCAGTACCCGGCGACCGAGCCGGCCACGGTCACCACCAGGGCCGCGACCAGGAAGACCAGGCCCAGGCCGAGTAGGCGATCGACGGCCCACGCCACCGCCAGCACCAGCACCATGAAGGCGGCGACGAGCAGCACCGAACGCCGCTTGTTGGACGATATCTGCTCGTACAGGGTGCTGGGCTCGGCTCAGGCGCCGAAGTCGACGCTGACAGGCCCCCGAGACGTGTCGTCGGCCTCGAAGTACTCCCGCTTGGAGAACCCGAAGGCGTTGGCCAGGATGCTCGACGGGAAGCTCTGGATCTTGGTGTTCAGCTTCAGCACCGAGTCGTTGTAGAACTGGCGGGCGTAGGCGATACGACCCTCGGTGCCCGACAGCTCCTCCTGCAGCTCCAGGAAGTTCTGGTTGGCTTTCAGGTCGGGGTAGGCCTCGGCCACTGCGAACAGGGACTTGAGGGCACCGGTGATCTGGTTCTCGGCCTGGGACTGGCCTGCCACCCCGGTGGCGTTGATGGCGTTGGCCCGGGCCTCGGTGATGGCCTCGAACGTAGTCTTCTCGTGGGCGGCGTAGCCCTTCACGGTGTTCACCAGGTTGGGTATTAGGTCGTAGCGTCGCCGGAGCTGCACGTCGATCTGGGCCCAGGCGTTGTCGATGCGGTTACGGAGGCGGACAAGGCCGTTGTAGGAGGCGATCGCGTACAGCGCCAGCAGCACGACAACCACGACGAGAACGATGATCAACACCACGTCGCCATCATAGGTCCAGGCGGCTGTCTGGGCTCGTATGCTGAGCCAGTGCTTCGGACCACGGTGGTTGCTGTGGCGGTGCTGGTCATGGCCGCCTGCGGTTCGGGTTCGGCCAAGGAGAGAACCTCGCCTGTGCCCACGTCGGCCACCACCACGGCCGTCACCTCGGGCTCCTCGACCACCACAGCCACCGCAGCCCCGGCCCAGACGGTCGCCCCGACTCCCGCTCAGGGGGCCGCTCGGGCCCAGGGGCCGCCGTTCGCCACCACTCCCACCTCGGTGGCCGGTACTGGCTCCCCGGCCCTGTTGTCAGCGGTACGCGTCGGCGCCCAGCCTGGGTTCGACCGGGTGGTGTTCGACTTCACCGACCATGTCCCCGGCTACCAGATCTCCTACGTCGGGCGGCCCGTGCTCGAAGACGCCTCTGGCCGCCAGGTCGAGGTGGCGGGCGCCGCCGTGCTGAAGGTGCGCATGGCGCCCGCCAGTGGCGTCGACCTGTCGTCGGCCGGGGCCCGCTCCACCTATAGCGGCCCCGACCGGTTCCGGCCCCCCGGTACCAAAGTCGTCCAGGAGCTGGCACGAGCGGGAGACTTCGAGGGAGTGCTGACCTGGGTGGTCGGCACCTCGACCACCGCCGCCTTCCGGGTGACGACTCTGTCGTCGCCCCCCCGGCTGGTGGTCGATATCCGCTCGGGCTAGCCGTTGGCTCAGCGCCCGGCGCGGGCTCGGGCGATCTGGTAGAGATCCAGGTAGCGCTCGGCCAGGCGTTCCATGGAGAAGGTGGCGGCCCGGGCGTCGCCGGCGGCCACCAGGGCGGCGGCCGTCGACGGCTCGGCCAGCACCCGGGTGAGAGCTCGGCCCAGGGCCTCGGGATCGCCGGGAGGCACCAGGATGGCCTCGCAGCCGTGGCGGGCGACGTTGCGGTAGCCGGGAAGGTCGCTGGCCACGATCGGGGTGTGGGCGGCCATTCCCTCGAGCAGCACCATGCCGAAGGACTCCCCACCCAGCGAGGGTGCGCACAGCACATCGGCGCCGCGCAGCCGTTGGGCCTTCTCCTCCTCGATGAGGCGCCCGAGCCATTCCACCCGGGGGTCGCCCGCGACCTCGGCCTGGAGGCGGTGGGTCTCGGGCCCGTCTCCGACCACCCAGATGCGCACCTGGCGCGGCAGGTGGGCCAGTGCCGCCAGCAGCACGCCCAGCCCCTTGCGAGCCTCGTGGCGGCCGACGAACACGATCGTCGGTTCCTCCGTGGGCCAAGGCGTGGCCTTGGCGAACGGCTCGGCGTCGATGCCGTTGCCCATCAGGTGGTAGTGCCCACCCAGGCTGCGGGCGGCCAGCTCCCGAGCATCGTCGGAGACGGCGCAGCGCAGATGCAGACGACGCCCGAGGTGGCGGGTAAGGGGGCGCAGCCAACGATAGGCGGCGCTGGTACCCGCGGCGTGGAAGGTCCCGACGAGCGGGCCCGGCCACACCGTGACACTGGTCAGGGTGGGGCCAGGGGCGAGGGGCTCGTGCAGGTGCACGACGTCGAAGCTCTCGTCGCGCAGGGCGCGGATGGTGCGCAGGGCGCACGGGAAGTCGGGGGCGATGGGCGCCACCGACCCGTTGGCCAGTGCCGCCATGGTGTTGCCCAGCGGGATCACTCCCACCTCCGGAG
>QHCF01000161.1:0-199 GCA_003244275.1 Acidimicrobiales bacterium | reverse complement strand
ACCTGGCCCTGCACCCCGCCCGGCAGCGACAGGCTGTACGGGCACACCAGGCCGACTCGCACGGGCGGATCGTACCGGGGGGCAGGCAATACTGGCCTCATGACCGACGACAACCTGACCAGGGCGGAGGCCCAGGAACGGGCCACCACGGTGGCCGCGGTGTCCTACGACGTGTCACTCGACCTCACCACCGGCGACG